>DASYXX010000047.1:0-5751 GCA_035934395.1 Streptosporangiaceae bacterium | reverse complement strand
CCGACGTCAAAGCACTGCTGCGGGTCGCGGTGGTCTGCAACATCCCCATCGCCTGCAACCGGGCCACCGCCGACTTCCTGATCTCATCACCCCTGATGGGCCGCATTCACCAGCCGTGGGACCCCGCGGCAGACCCGGACCGGCCCGCCAGGCGCCCGCCGGCGGTGACCCGGATCGCCTAGCCCCAGCGCGTGCCTCATCCAGACCGAAATTAACGCAGCAGCCGCTGAGAGCGGCTGGACGGATACAGATCGGCTGTTCTGGACGGCGCCTCTCACCCAGGAGCTAGGTAATCGCTGGCATACAGATCGGCGGATCAGGAGCGGCGGTAGCCCCGTGGGACGTCGCATTCCGTGGGCTACGCACGCTGGCGTTTCGGGATGGCCACCCTTCTGCCACCACGGCGCCAGCGCTGAGTGCTCGCGCTTCCGCTCCCGTCCTGGTCTGAGGTCACGGGCGCAAGCCTGCGGGTCCGCCCTGCTGGCGTTCTTTGGCCCGGGCCGGGCCTGGTGGCCGTTTCGTCGCACTGATCGTTGCGAAGGGCTGGATAGCGTGAGGAGCGTGCTGTTGGCGGAGGAGCTTCTGCTGCTGGTCACCGACGATGTCAGCGGCCGGTTGTCTGCTCCCGCAGCCCAGGTCGATGTCGCGCTGGGCGGCGCGAACCTGCTCGAGCTGACCTTGCTGACCAAGGTGGACCTGTCAGGCGAGCTGGACGCAGGCAAGCCGGGCCGGATCATCGTCCGTGATCCCTCCCCGGCCGGTGACGAGATCCTCGATGCGGCACTGGGGATCGTCAGCGCGCATCAGGGCAAGAAGCCGTCCACGGTGATCAGCCCGCTGGGCAAGAACCTGCGGCGCAGGCTTTATGAGCGGCTGACCCTCAGCGGGGTGCTCCGCGCCGAGCAGGGCCGGGTCCTCGGCGTCCTCCCCACCCGCAGGTGGCCGACGCAAGATACCAGCCACCGGGCGAGGCTGCGCCGCCTGGTGAACCAGGCGCTGGCGCAGCAGGCCGCACCGCAGCCCCCAGGCGCCGCGCTCATCGCCCTGCTGTACGCCCTCGGGTACGAGCACAAGATCGTCGGCCCCGGGGAGCACGAACTGTCCAGGCAGCAGCTCAGGGCGCGAGCTGAGCAGATCGCCGAGGGCACCTGGGCACCGGAAGCCATCCGCTACGCTGTCGGCCAGATGATCGCCGCAGTCGTGACCGCCACCAGCGCCGCCGCAGCAGCCGGGTCCGTCACCTCGACCTAGCATCGCCGTCAGCAGCAGGACGAACCCGGCCGCGACGGCCGCGCCGTCCGCTACCGCGCGCTCACGCCACACTGGCCGTGCCCGGCAGGCCGCCGCAGACTCACAAGATGATGCAGATCACGCACTTCTGTACGCCATCTCCCCAGCACCAGTCCTGTGCCGAACGCGCTGAGAACGGCGGTTCAACGCGCGTGGGCCAGGAGCTGGACTGACGACAGAAAGTGATGTTGAGCACGGAGGCCATGCGGCCGGATCGCCGAGTATGAATGCTTCGGCCGTTGTCGCCTTCAACGCCGCAACACGCGCAGAAGACCCATTTCCGCGCGGTTGCGATCATGCCCCGACGCAGAACGCCAATGGGTGCAGCTCGTGTGAAGGGAGTGATTGAGCAGGGAAGTTGATGGTTGAGGTGCTGCGGACGGGTGTTGTCTCCTACCGTTTCGGTGAGGGTAAGGAGGCGGTGGATGGGGTCGCTGATTGATGAACTTCAGCGCCGGGAGGCGGCGGCCCGTGAGGAAGCGGAGGAGCTGCGCGCCCGGATCGCGCAGCTGACCGAGCGTCTGGCCGGAGCCGAGGAGCGGCTGTCGCGGCTGGTGATCGCCCGGGAGACGGTGGAAGAGGTGCTGATCGAGGACGGCGCAGAGGCATCACCGGCCGCGGTGCAGGACGGGCCGATGGGGTCGCGGTCTGGCCGCTTGTCACCGGCCAGGGTGCTGGCGATGCCGCCGTGGCGGGCGGGTGCTGAGGCTTCTGCGCTGCCGCAGGCTTACCGGGACCTGGTGGAGGTGGCGGAGGATGCCGGCCGCCCGCTGCGGGCGGGGCAGTTCGCCGCGGCGGCCGGGCTGAGCACGGACAAGGCGAAGGTGGAAGGCCTGCGGTCGAAGCTGAAGCGGCTGGCCGAGCGGGGCTGGCTGGCCGAGGAGGCCGGGCCGGGGCTGTTTGGCCTGCCGGCGCGCAACGGCAGTGCCGGTGCCGGGGAAGCGGCGAGACCGGGATGATAGCGGGCTCTTCTTCCTAGGTTCGAAGGTGCCAACCCATACGAACCACAGCAGGAAGAAGAGCCCTATGGAACCGTATGCCCCGATCCTGGATGCTGCCCCCTTCGCCGCCTCGGCGAATTTGTTCACCGCGCTGGTCACTGACCTGCAGGGCTCCGAGGCGGCTGGGCTGACCGCTTCGGAGCTGGAAGAGCTGCTTGCCGAGCGGGGGCGGGCGGTGTTGCGGCAGGTGCTGCAAGATCACCTGGACCTGCGGGCGGCGCGGGAGGAGCAGACCGCCCGGCAGCAGCGCACCTCCGTGGTGGACGCGGACGGGATCACGCGGACCCGGGTGGAGACCGGCCACTGCAGGCTGCTGGCCACGCTGTTCGGCACGGTGCGGGTGACCCGGTGCGCCTGGCGCCGCCCCGGGGCGGGCAACCTCTACCCGGCCGATGCGGCCCTGTCGCTGCCGGCGCCCCGGCACTCTCACACGCTGGCCCGGCTGGCCGCGCAGGAGGCAGTACGCGGCTCGTTTCAGACCGCGCACGCGGCGATCACCGGCCGCTGCGGGCCGGTGATCGGCAAGCGGCAGATCGAGCAGGCCGTCGTGCACGCCGCCGCCGACATCGCCGACTTCTACTCCGCCCGCGTCCCGGTGCTGTGCACCGCCTCCACGCTGCTGGTGATCTCTGCGGACGCCAAGGGGGTGGTGATGCGGCCCGGGGCGCTGCGCCCGGCCACCGCCAAGGCCGCCGCCCGGCGGGGCCGGATGCGTACCCGGCTGGCGGCCGGGGAGAAACCGAACCGCAAGCGGATGGCCACCCTGGCCTGCGTCTACGACGCCGAGCCGGCGCCACGCCGCTCGCACGACGTGATCGCCCCGCCCGGCGGGCGGCACGGCCACCGGAAGCCCCGGCCCCGGCCCAAAGCGAAGGCCAAGTGGCTGGCCGGGTCAGTGGAACATGACCCGGCCGAGGTCATCGCCGCCGCCTTCGGCCAGGCCGAAGCCCGCGACCCGGCCCACCGGCGGAGGTGGGTGGTGCTGGTCGACGGGGCCTGCCACCAGCTTGACCTGATCCGCGCCGAGGCCGCCCGCCGCGGCGTCACCATCAGCATCGTGATCGACCTCATCCACGTGCTGGAATACCTGTGGAAGGCCGCATGGTCCCTGCACCCAGCCGGTGACCCCGCGGCCGAGGACTGGGTGGCAGTCAAAGCGCTCGCAATCCTGTCCGGGGACAGCGCCCGGGTCGCCGCGGACATCACCACCGAGACAGAAGCGGCCCGCCTTACCGCCGAGCAGCGGCGCAACGCAGACACCTGCGTGCACTACCTGACCAGCAAGCACCCGTTCCTGCGCTACGACGAGGCCCTGGCCGCCGGCTGGCCCATCGCCACCGGGGTCATCGAAGGAGCCTGCCGCCACCTGATCGGCGACAGGCTCGACATCACCGGGGCACGATGGGGCCTGGACGGCGCCGAAGCCATCCTCACCCTGCGCGCCGTGATCAGCAACGGCGACTTCGGCGAATACTGGCGCTTCCACCTCGCCCGCGAGCACCAGCGGCTCTACCCCGGCACCAGGCAGGGCCAGTACACGCTCGGAGCCTGACCAGCGCCGTGGCTTGTGTTGAACACCACACCCGGCCGATGGGAAAGGATTGCAGCATGGATATGGATCTGAACGCGGCAGTCACGTTCGTCTCGACACACGGGCGCATTCTGGAGCGGCGCCGGATGCAGCTGCTCCTCGGCGAGGGCACGGCGGAGGACGTGCTCACCGCGCTCGACGCCTACCGGACCGCGGACGGCGGCTACGGCTGGGGTCTGGAGCCCGACCTGCGGTCAACGACCAGCCAGCCGGTCGCGGCCATGCACGCCCTCGAAGTGCTCGCCGAGGTGCGGGACACCAAGAGCCGGCGGGCACCCGAGCTGCTCGACTGGCTGTCCGGCCACACGTTCCCTGACGGCGGCGTGCCGTTCGGACTGCCCTACTCGGACACCGCCGGGAGTGCGGGGCACTGGGTGACCGCCGACTCGACGGCCTCATCGCTGATGATGACCGCGCAGCTGGCGGCCCAGGCACACCGGCTGGCCCGCTACCGGGCCGATGTCGCCGGGCACCCATGGCTCGGCCCGGCCACCTCGTACTGCCTAGACCAGATCGAGCAGACCACGTCGCCGCACGCCATCGAGCTGATGTTCGTGCTGCGGTTCCTGGACGCGGTAGCCGAGCGGACACCGCGGGCCCAGCCGCTGCTGGAGCGGTTCAGCGGTTACGTCACCAAGGACGGCCCGCACCCGGTGACCGGCGGTGCCGAGGGCGAGGTGCTGCACCTGCTCGATTTCACCCCGTACAGCGACGCGCCGTCGCGCGCCGTGTTCCCGGCCGGGGCCGTAGCCGCGGACCGTGACCGGCTGGCGTCCCAGCAGCAGCCCGACGGCGGCTGGGAGGTCACCTACGCCTCGTTCAGCCCGGCCGGTGCCCTCGAGTGGCGCGGCTACACGACGGTCCAGTCGGTCACCGTGCTGCGGAACGGCCGCCTGTGACCAACCTTGTCGAAAGCCAGGTACGGCGCCATGACGGTGGAACTGACGAAGGACTACGCAACTGCGGAACGTGATCTCCGGGAACACGGCTACTGCCTGCTCGAATCAGTGCTCCCGGCGGCGCAGCTGACCGGCCTGCGGGACCGGGTCGCCGAGTTGGCCGAGCAGGAGCGCAGGGACAGCACCGCGTACGTCTACGACAAGGACAGCCAGCGGATCTTCTCGCTGCACGCCAAGGGCGGCGTGTTCCCCGACATCATCGAGCACCCGATCATGCTGCGGCTGATGGAGAGCATCCTCGGGTACAACTTCCTACTTCCCAGCTCGCACGCGAACATCGCCGGGCCCGGCGGCGAACGCATGGATCTGCACGCCGACCAGACGTTCGCGCCGCCGCCCTAGCCCTGGTACGCGCTGGTGGCCAGCAGCATGTGGATGATCGATGACTTCACGGCCGAGAACGGAGCGACCTGGCTAGTGCCCGGCACTCACCTCAGGGGCCGCCAGCCGTCCTGCACCGCCGGCGAGGGCGACACGCCGAGCGTCCCGGTCCGCGCCCCGGCCGACAGCGTGATGATCTTCGACGGCCTGCTGTGGCACCAGACCGGCACTAACAAGATCGTCGACGAGCATCGGCCGCCACCCCTCAACTACTACTGCCGGGGCTTCATCCGGCAGCAGAACTTCTTCCTGAACGCGCGGGCCGACCCGCCCGGGTCGGCGAGCCCGAGGATGCGGCGGCTGCTGGGCTGGGAGAACTCGACCGCCTTTCCATAGGAGGGGCACGATGGGGCCTGGACGGAGCCGAAGCCGTCCTCACCCTGCGCGCGGTGATCAGCAACGGAGACTTCGAGGAGTACTGGCGCTTCCACCTCGTCCGCGAACACCAGCGGCTCTACCTCGGCACCAGGCAGGGCCAGTACACGCTCGGAGCCTGACCAGCCTCCTCACTTCAAACGAGCTGCACCCA
>DASYXX010000031.1:0-1955 GCA_035934395.1 Streptosporangiaceae bacterium | reverse complement strand
GGATACCGTACGGTCCGCGGATCAGCCGGATGCAGGAAACGAGCCGAAGGGGCGCGGCGGCGTCTGGACTGACGAGCGAGGAGCGCCAGCGACGAGCGAGGAGGGAAGACGGCGCCTCAAGAGCGCCCCGGAGGCGAGCGGGGAAGCACAGCACATGGACATGGACTCAGTGATCGCCGACGTGGCCTCGGCCGTGGGCCTGGCCGAGGGGCGTTCGGGAGTGAGCGATGTCCTGCGCGCGATCGCCCGCAGCGAGCCGGTCGCCGTCCGGGACGTGAGCCGCGCGGCCGAGCTGCCGGTTCCCATCGTCGCGGCGATCTGCAACGAGCTGCGCAAGCGCGGCGTGGTCGACCGGGCCAGGCCGGTGCGGCTCACCCCGGAGGGCCGGGAGCTTCTCGCGTCCCGGCACCCGGACCTGAGCGCGGCGTGCCCGTGCTGCGGCGGCAGCGGGCTCGCGATACCTGAGGCGCTGGCGGAGCTCGCCGCGGTGCTGGAGCGCGCGGCCGCCGGGACTCCCCGGGCCAAGCCGGAGCTCGACCAGACGCACTGCACGGTCGGCACGAAGATCCGCAGGGTGCTGCGGATGCACGAGGCCGGGGCGCTGGCCGGCCGCCGGATCCTGCTGCTCGGCGACGACGACCTGATCTCGGTGGCGATCGCCGCCTTCGCCGCGGCGCTCGGCCTGCAGGCGGGCATCGAGCGGCTGGCCGTGATCGACTCCGATCCCGACGTCCTGGCCTGGGCCGGCGATCAGGTCGCCGGCACCGGCGTCCGCGCGGAGCTGGTCGAGCACGACCTGCGCAGCCCGCTGCCCGGCGGCCTGGCCGGCGGATTCGACGTGGCCTGCACCGACCCGCCCTACACCGTGGCCGGCGCCGAGCTGTTCCTGTCCCGCGCGGTCGCCGGGCTCGCCCCCGAGCCGGGCCGGCACGTGTTCTTCTCCTTCGGCGCCCGCCGGCCCGACGAGGCCCTGCGCACCCAGGAGCTGATCGGCGCCATGGGACTCACCGTCCGCGGCCTGTGGCCCGGCTTCAACGAGTACCTCGGCGCGGGCATCCTGGCTGGTACCAGCCACCTGTACCACCTGCGCAGCACCGCCGCGGCGAAGCCGCTGATCGACGGCGAGTTCCCCGGGCCGCTGTACACCGCGCAGGCCCGTGCGGCAGCCACCCGGCCGTACCGGTGCGCCGGCTGCCGGGCGGTCCATCAGGTCGGGCCGGGCGGCCGGTGGCCGGGGATCGCCGCCCTGCAGGCGGCCGGGTGCCCGCAGTGCGGCGGCGCCACCTTCCGACCCATGCCGCTGCGGCCGCGATGAGCACACCACGGCGTCACGAGGGCCCCGCGTACCTGATCCGGGACGCGCGGGCCGAGGACCTCGACGCGATCGCCGGGTTCGAGGTCGAGATCGCGCGGGTGTCGTTCGGCGACGAGGCCATCACCGATGCCGGGCTGCACCGGCGGCGGGTCGCGGGCGCGCTGGGGAAGCCCGGGGAGGTCACGCTGGTCGCCGTGGCCGAGACCGCGACGGGCGCGCCGGTGGGCTGGGCCTGGCTGTCGAGCCGTACGAACTCGCTCACCGGCGCACGTTACGGGAACTTCAGATCTTTGGCCGTCGCGGACGTGCCCGGCCGCAGCGAGGTCGGCGAGCTGCTCCTCGCCGCGGTGCTCCGGGCCGCCGAGGAGGGCGGCATGCGCCAGCTCACCGGCAAGGTGCACGCGCGGAACATCGGCATGCGCGCGCTGTACCGGAAGTTCGGCTTCGAGGCGACGCACATCACGATGGAAAAGCGGTCCGGCTCCTGATGATGGTCAAATGCGTGATCTGGGACCTGGACAACACGCTGCTGTCCGGCGTCTACCTGGAGTCCGCGGCCCGGCCGCCCGCCCCGGACCCGGCCATGCTCGCGGTTCTCGAGCAGCTGAGCGCCCGCGGCATCATCCACGCGATCGCCACC
>DASYXX010000012.1:0-6551 GCA_035934395.1 Streptosporangiaceae bacterium | reverse complement strand
CTGGGCCAGTACCTAGTAGGACCCGCTCCCGTGCCGCTGAACGAGTGGGCGCAGGTGGGGCGGGGCCGTGGACGCGGCCAGTGTCCGAGAATTGTCGGACGCGGTACGCTGGCCGAGTGCGGGCCAGGGGCTAGGCAGCCGGAAGACCAGGGTCACCGGATCGCCAGTAGGTAAGCAGATAACTTGGGCTATGACGCTCACCCATGACGTGGGTTTTCGCTGGTGGCTACAACGCTCTGGCGGGGATAGCTTCTAAGCAGCCGGTCGGGGGTTCGAGTCCCTCCAGGCGCGCTGGACACCTCCAGGCTGGCCAGCGAGCCAGCCGGCCGGGTGAGTTATTCCACACGGATCCAGCTGAGCAGGTCATCGTGGCTGACCGTCTCCAGGAGGGCCGGGTGGTCGGCGGCGATGTGGCCGCGGATCGTCCCGATCACCTGGTCGTCGTTGTCGCCGCGGGCCACGAACCCGCACTCGCACCGGATCAGCTTCGCCATCGTGCCTCCCCCTAGCCTCTCCGGACAGCGTATGGCCAAGATGTTGGCATGACCTTGCTGCCCTCGCAGGGTGTGCGCATCCAGATCTGCGGGCCGCTGGCCGTCGAGCGGGACGGTGAGCCCCTGGATGCCCGGCTGCCGGGGCGCCAGGGCCGTCTGCTGTTCACCTACCTGGTCGTCAACCGCCACCGGCAGGTCACCCGCGACGAGCTGGCCGAGGCCTTGTGGCGCGAACCCGACCCGGCAGCGATCGATGCCCGGCTCAACCCGCTGCTGTCCAAGCTGCGCCGGGTCTTCGGCGCCGACTCCGTCGAGGGACGCTCCGCCCTGCGGCTGTGCCTGCCTGGTGCCTGGGTCGACCTCGAAGCCGCCACCGAGGCCATCCACCGGGCCGAGTCCTCGGTCGCCCAGCAGGACTGGGCGCGGGCGTGGGGACCAGCGCTCACCGCGCTCTTCGTGGCCGAGCGTGACTTCCTTCCCGGCGAGGACGCCCCCTGGACTGATGAGATCCGCCACCAGCTCACGATGCTCCGCCTGCGCGCCCTGGAGTGCTATGCGGCAGCCGGGCTGGGTATCGGCGGAACCGAGCTGGCCGCCGCTGTCCGGGCTGGCCGTCAGCTCATCCGCCTCGCTCCGCTGCGGGAGAGCGGCCACCGCTACCTCATGCGAGCCTTCGCCGCCCAGGACAACCTGGCCGAGGCGCTGAACGTTTATGGCCAGCTCAGTGACTGCCTGCGCGACCAGCTCGGCGTCTCACCCAGCCCGGCCACCCGCGAGCTGTACGAGCGCCTGCTCGCCGCGACCTGAGCGCTCCGGCGCCAAGGTTTCGCCAACGATGCCGCAACGTTGCGGCAACGGCACCGTCGTAGAACCGAACTCAGGCAACCCGCAGCATAGGGAGGTTCACGATGAAGACGGTGCCACGAGCGATGTCAGCCACGCCGGTCCCGGGAGTCGGGGAGGGGGCTCTAGTGGATCGGCAATGGCTGGAAGCCCGCCTGGGTGCCCCGTGGCTGCGCGTGGTCGAAGTCGACGTCAGCGCGGCCGCCTACAACGACTGGCACATCGACGGCGCGGTGCTGTGGAACATCTACGCCGACCTGAAGGACGCCGATTACCAGCTCCGCGACAGCGCCGCGGTGGAGCGGCTGGTCGCGCGCTCGGGGATCAGGCCGGACTCGACGGTGGTGTTCTACGGGTACGCACCAGCCCTTGGCATGTGGCTGATGAAGCTGCACGGGCATCCCGATGTGCGCATTCTCGACTGCTCCCGCGACACCTGGCTGGCCGAGGGCCGCCCGCGGAGCACCGTGGCCCCCGAGCCGGCGGCCGGGAGCTTCGACCTCGGCAGCGAGGACCCGCGCATCAGGGCGGACCAGGCCGCCGTGCGTGACGCCATCGGCGACCCGGGCAGCACCATCCTGGACGTGCGCACCGAGGCGGAATACCGGGGCGAGCGGTTCTGGCCGTCCGGTGCCATGGAGCCCGGAGGCCGCGCCGGGCACGTGCCCTCGGCCGTCCACCAGCCCATCGACGACCTCTACCGCGAGGATGGCTCGTTCCGCTCCGCCGCGGAGCTGCGCAGCGTCTTCTCGTCGGCCGACCTGGACCGCGGCGGCGAGCTGATCACCTACTGCACCATCGGGGGACGCGCGAGCACCGCCTGGTTTGTGCTCACCTACTTGCTCGGGCACGAGCGGGTCAAGGTCTACGACGGGTCATGGGCCGAATGGGGCCGCATGCCCAGCACCCCCGTCGAGTGCCCGTGAGCGATGCTGGCACCGGTCCGGCGCGGCGCCCCAGGAGTGCTCAGCGCGGTGACGGCGGGGTGGTGTCCTTCCGCCACGGCCAGCGGCCAGTGATCTCCACCTCCAGGGAGAAGCTCAGGAACGTGCGGATGAGGACGATGGCGCCGAGCACGGCCACGCTGGTGAGGGTGGGCTGGGCGGCGACGGTCCGGACGATGTCGGCGGCCACCAGCAGTTCCAGGCCGAGCAAGATGGTCTGGCCGAGTTGCTGCCGGAAGCGGCGGTAGTTGCCGGCCTCGTGCCGGCCGAGCCGGATCGTGGCCGCGCCGGCCGAGATGACGGCGCCCAGGACGATGACGGCCACCCCGGCGGCGTCGATGACCTCCCCGATCCTCCCGATTACGTGGTTGTAGTCCATGCCGCTCCGTCTGCCGGCCTCACCGGTGCTGGTGTATGGGCCATCAGCAGACCCGGCCGCGCGCCGCCGGGGATCACCCGCCGCGGATGATGTTTGCGCCACCCCCGCGTCACCCGGCCAGGGTGACAGAGGACCCGGCCGCGTTATGAGAAGGGCGGGGCGTCACGACCCCGGCGACGCGCCTCGCGTTGCGCCTCGCTGGGCATGCTGGACCGCCCCCCGCTACGGCTAGGGCAGCGAGTCGGCGTAAACCTTGAGCGCCAGCAGGGTGCGGCTGCTCTCGGCCCGGAACGCGTGGACCAGCAGCGGCTGGAGAAGCTTCAGCGACCAGGGGATCCCGAGCGTCACGACCCGCGTGACGTGGGTCGTCCCGGCTCCGGGCGTCAGCGTGTAGCGCACGGTCACGTCGACGGTCCCCCAGCGCAGAATCATGCTCATCGGCTGGTGGAATGCGATCTTCGTCGGGCGCTCGAACTCCGTGACCGTGCCGTGGCGCACGCCGAACGGTCCCGGCTCGCGGTAGGTCGTCCCGAGGGTGACCGGGTTCGATGAGATCTCGGTGGTGCCGTGATACGCCGAGGACTTCGCCAGCCAGCGATCCTGGCCGCGAAAGTCGGTGATCATGTCGAAGAGCCTCTCTGCCGAGCACCGGACGTCCGCCTCGGACCGGAGTTCCGTCATCGCTCCCTACCTCCTGCCTGCCCGCAGTGCCAGTAGACGACGGGAGCGGCCCGAGCGAAACCGATCACGGGCGTCAGTATCCCAGGCACGCTGACCCTGACGTGTCGATCCGGGCCCGGGGCGTTCGTATGGGAGGTAAGAGGCCGGCGAGGTCGGCCGGGCCAGCGTTAGCGAGCCGGAGGCTGTAAAGGGCGTCCTGCAGCGAGCTGGGAAAACACAGACAGGAGCAGGACATGACCAGGATCGTGCTGACCGAGTTCATCTCGCTCGACGGTGTCATCGAGGAGCCCCGCTGGACGTTCCAGTTCGAGCGCGGTCCCGACGGGAGCAGGTTCAAGTTCGACGAGCTGTTCGACGCCGATGCGCTGCTCCTCGGGCGCGTCACGTACCAGGGGTTCGCCGCGGCCTGGCCGTCGATGGGGGACGATGACTTCGGCAAGCGGATGAACGGCATCCCCAAGTACGTGGTGTCGTCGACGCTGACCGACGCCGAGGCCAACTGGGGCCCCACCACGGTGATCAGAGATGATGTGGTGGCAGAGATAAGCAGGCTGAAGGACCAGGACCTCGGGAACCTGCTCGTGGAGGGCAGCTCGCAGCTCGCCCAGACCCTGATCCTCCACGGCCTGATCGACGAGTACCGGCTGATGCTGTTCCCGATCGTGCTCGGGGCCGGCAAGCGCCTCTTCCCTCCGGAGATGAACGAGGCGGCCCCGCTCGCGCTGACCGAGGCGAAGCCGGATCGCGACGGTGTCATGCTGCTGACCTACCACCCCGCGCCGGCCAAGGCGCCCGCCGCGGACACCGAGCCGGCGTAGCGGGCGGCACGCGTGACCAGCCGGGCCGGCCCGCCGGCGGCCGGCCCGGTCAGGACGGAGACCCTTGATGAAGCAGTACATGCTCAGCGAGCACTCGGTGGAGGGCACCCCGCTCCCGCCGCCCGAGGCGATGCAGAAGGCGTTCCGGGACGTGGCCGCCTTCAACGACGAGCTGCGGTCGGCCGGGGCGTGGGTCTTCGCCGGCGGACTCCACCCGCCGAGCACGGCCACCGTGGTCCGGGTCCAGGACGGCGACACGCTGATCACCGACGGCCCGTTCGCCGAGGGCAAGGAGCACATCGGCGGGTTCTGGGTGATCAAGGCCGGGGATCTCGACGCGGCGCTCGAGTGGGCCGCCAGGGCCACGCAGGCCTGCGCCGCGCCGGTCGAGGTGCGACCGTTCCAAGAGGAGACCGAGGACTGACAGCCCGGTGCCTGCCGTCGATGCGACCGCGATCGAGCGGGTCTTCCGCGCGGAGTACGGCCGGTCCGTGGTGGTCCTGGTCCGGGTATTCGGCGACATCGACATCGCCGAGGAGTCGGTCCAGGAGGCGTTCACCGTGGCCCTTCAGCGGTGGCCGACGGCCGGGATGCCGCCCAGCCCGGCCGGATGGATCATCACCACGGCCCGGAACCGGGCGATCGACCGGCTCCGCCGCGAGGCGTCCCGGAACGACAGGCACGCGCAGGCCTGGCTGCTCTACGCGCCCGACGAGCCCGCCGAGGAGGTGGCCGTGGCCGACGACAGACTCCGGCTGATCTTCACCTGCTGCCATCCGGCGCTCGCCCGCAACGTCCAGGTGGCCCTGACGCTGCGGCTGCTCGGCGGCCTGTCCACCGCCGAGATCGCCCGCGCGTTCCTGGTGCCCGAGCCGACCATGGCCCAGCGGCTGGTCCGGGCCAAGGGCAAGATCCGCGCGGCCGGGATCCCCTACCGGGTGCCGGGCGACGCGGAGCTCCCCGACCGCCAGCGCGCCGTGCTGGCCGTCATCTACCTGATCTTCAACGAGGGGTACACGGCAAGCTCTGGCGACCGGCTCGTGCGCGAGGACCTGTGCGCGGAGGCGATCCGGCTGGCCCGCCTCATGGCCGAGCTAATGCCCGACGAGCCCGAGGTCAGGGGCCTGCTGGCGCTGCTGCTGCTGATCCACTCCCGCCGGGCGGCGCGCACCGGCCCGGACCACGATCTCGTGCTGCTGGCCGACCAGGACCGCACGCTGTGGGATCGCGACTTGATCGCCGAGGGCCAGGCCATCGTCCGCGCCTGCCTGCGGCTGGGCCAGCCCGGGCCGTACCAGGTCCAGGCCGCTATCAACGCCGTGCACAGCGACGCGCCCACGGCCGCGGACACCGACTGGCGGCAGATCCTGCAGCTCTACGACCAGCTTCTGGCGCTCGCGCCCAGCCCGGTGGCCGCGCTGAACCGGGCCGTCGCCCTGGCCGAGGTCGAGGGCCCCGGGACCGCCCTCATCGCGCTCGCGGACCTCGGGCTCGAGAGCTATTACCTGTACCACGCGATCCGGGCCGATCTGCTGCGCCGTCTCGGCCGCGCCGCGGACGCGGCGCTGGCCTATGAGGCCGCGATCGCGCTCACCGCCAACGCCGCCGAGCAGGCGTTCCTGCGCCGCCGCCGCCGGGAGCTCGTGTAGCACCGGAGCGGCGGCGCGGGCGGTCGAGAAAGTGTTCAAAAAGTGTCGTTGTAGCAGCACTTTCTGACCACTTTAACCACCGGCGGGGCGCTACGAGGCCGGCACGTAGGTGCCGGTGCAGATGTCCTCGTAGCGGCCCGCGTCGAATGCCTGCTTGTGCTGCGGGAAGTACCACTCCACGGCCTGGTACATGAGCCTGCCGTGGCAAATTCCCAGATTGAACGCCACCACGGTGACGGGTTCCTGCCTGCCTTCGGCCACCGTCTGGTTGGGCCCGACGTAGTCGCTGATACCGGTCGCGATGGCCTTCGCCCCGCCCCACGACCTCCAGACGACCTGCGTCACCAGCCCCGTGGGGTCACCGCCGTTAAAAATCTTTGCGGGTTTGACCTGCCCGAATCCCTGGCCGTGCGCGAAGACGCCGGCCGGCTGGCCGAGCGTGGGGACCGCCGCCGACGGGCCGGAGGCCGGGCCGGTCGGCGAAAAGGTCGTCGCGACGCCGGCCCCGGGCGTGGGCGAGGCCGGGGGGGCGATCGTTGGGGGCGGCGCCGTCGCCGTGGCGGTGGCGCTCGGCGTGGGGGTGCTCGGGGCCGCCGCCGCATGCGAGACGGCCGAGCAGCCGGCGGCGGTGAGGCCTGCCAAGGCGAGAGCGACGGCCGCACACAGGCGCCGCGAGGCCGCCCGCGCCGGAGTGGTCACGGCCGGAGTCCTACCCGGATCGGGAGCGTCCCGGGCGCGGGCAA
>DASYXX010000005.1:0-3182 GCA_035934395.1 Streptosporangiaceae bacterium | reverse complement strand
GGCGACGCCGCGGCCGAGCTCGAGGCAGATCTTCGGCAGCTGCGTGGTCTTGCCCGAGCCGGTCTCGCCCGCGACGATGACCACCTGATGGTCGCGGATGGCCGCCGCGATCTCGTCCTTGCGCTGGCTGACCGGAAGCTCGGGCGGATATGAGACCGCGGGTACAGGCAGGCGCGCTCGCGACGGCGCGGACGGCGACGGGGACGTCAAGTTATCAGTTTCCATAACGGCACGGGGGACTCACGCATCAAGGATCGTTATACGGGCCCCCGGTAGCTAACGCTTTTGCGGCTCGCGACCTTCCACGCTCCAGCCGGTTCCGGCATACGGATCCTGGTCGCGGAAGGCGCGCTGGTGTCAGGAGTAGCGCTCGGCCAGCGTGTAAATGGAGTAGAAGCCACTGGTGCTGGGTGTCCACGCATCCCACGTTCCGACGGCGGTGCAGACCGCGGCGGACGGGCATGACACGCCGCCCAGCGAGCTTTGGGTCGCGGTCGCCGGATCCCTGGTGCTGGCGGCCGTCCAGCTGGAGCCGTCCCAGGATTCGGCCAGTGTCCGGGCCGGGTAGGCGGGCGCTCCGGCCTGGATGATGGTTCCGACCGCGGTGCACGCGGTGGCCGATGCGCACGACACCCCGCCTAGCCGGGCCCCCGCCCAGATGGCGGACCACGCGGGGGACTGCAGCGCCCAGCTCGTGCCGTTCCACCGCTCGGCAAGGGGAAACGTTATGCCGGAGGAATCGCGGTAGCTGCCGACGGCGGTGCAGGCGGTGGCCGATGTGCACGACACCGAGTCGAGGGTGTTATAGGAGCTGCTGGCCACGTCGGGGAACACGCCGGTCCAGCTGGTGCCGTTCCAGTGCTCGGCCCAGGTCGGCTGCGAGTCAGTGCTTCCCAGATGCGACACGTACTGGCCGACCGCCAGGCAGTCAGACGCCGATGCGCACGACACCGCGTTCAGCCCGTAGTCGATCTTGCGGAACGCGGCCTGGGTGCGCTGGATCGTCCAGTGCGGAAGAATACCCAGCCCACCCACATACCTGCCGTCCCAGGTCTCCGCGAGATCCTGGAGGGTTCCCGTGGCGGGGTCCTTCGACGCGCCCACGGCGACGCAGGCCACAGCGGACGTGCACGAGACCCCGTTCAGCACGGTATATGTCGAGCCAGCCGGGGAGAGGGCGTTCTGGAGCCTCCAGCTGGTCCCGTTCCAGAGCTCGGCCAGCGGGTAGATCACCCCGCCGCTGGTCTCGTACGAGCCCACGGCGGTGCAGGCTGCAGCAGACGTGCACGAGACACCGGTCAGCATGCTGAGCGCGGCCGCGGGCGGCAGGACCGGGGACACGATCGTCCAGGTGGAGGTGGCCCCGTCCCAGGACTCGGCGAATGCGTTGTAGGCGTAATCCGGGGTCATGTTGTAGCCGACCGCCAGGCAGTCGGCCGCCGAGGGGCACGACACCGAGAGAAGCTCGCCGGCCGAGGTGCCGGGCGGGTTCGCCGACGCCTGGATCACCCACCCCGGGACCCCGGCCAGAGCCGACGGCGCCGCGGCCACCGCGGCCACCACACCCACTGCGGCCGCGACAGCCAGCCGCCGCCCCGAACCCGGCAGCCAGCGGGCCGCACCGCAGCAGACCTTGCCCGCCGCGGCCGGGACGGCACCCCGCCGGGAACGAGCGACGCGCACAAAGAGCCTGAGCATGTCAGCATTCCTTCCTCGCCTGCACGGCCGCGGCCACAATGGCCGTGCAGCCCGCGGTACGCAGCCCAGCCACGCCGCGGTTCAACCTGAGCCAGATCTCCGCGGGCAGCACCTGACCTGCCGCCCGGCACGGGACCCAGCCTGAACCGCGTTGTCCCCGGCGTGCGTACCGCTCGACATTGTGCTCGCACGGCGGGCGCGCTTGAGTGGGCTCGTAGGGTGGTGGCGGACAGATGACGCGAGCGACGACCGCGGCCTCGGCCGGGATCGAGCACCGGGGCCGGCGTGCGCAGGGCCGGCGTGCGCAGGGCCGGTTGCTGGAACGCGACCGCGAGCTCGACCTCATCACCGGGCTGCTGGCTGGGGCTTGCGCCGGCGTCGGTGGCGCACTGCTCGTTGAGGGCGCGGCGGGGATCGGCAAGACCAGCCTGCTTGAGGCGGCGCGCGGGCGCGCGCTCGATACCGGGATGCGGGTATTCCGTGCCCGCGGCGGTGAGCTGGAGCGCGGCTTCGCGTTCGGCGCGGTGCGTCAGCTGATCGAGCCATGGCTGGCGACGGCGACCGCTGACGAGCGCGAGGCAGTGCTGGCCGACGCGGCGCGCCTGACGCTGACGCTGACACACGGCGGGCCGGCTGACGGCGATGCGGCACCGGCCGACCAGGCGTTCGCGATGATGCACGGCCTGTACTGGCTGGTGGCGAACCTGGCCGCCCGGCGCCCGTTGCTGCTGCTGGCGGACGACGTGCACTGGTGGGATGCGCCCTCGCTGCGGTTCCTGGCCTATCTGATCCCGCGGGTCGAGGAGCTGCCGGTGGTCGTGCTGGCCGCGGCGCGCCGCGGGGAGCCCGGCGCCGACGATGAGCTGCTCGCTCATCTCCCGCAGGGGCCCGGGGTTCTCGTCACCGCGCCGCGGCCGCTGACCGAGCACGCCACGCGCGAGCTGGCGGTGGCCTGGTTCGCAGACGCCGACGACGAGTTCTGTGTGAATTGTCATCGCGCGACAGGCGGCAACCCATTGCTGGTTCGCGAGCTGCTGGCCGCGCTGGCGACCGAGCGGGGCCGGGGTGGGCGAGCGCTGGCTTCCCGGGTGAGCGAGCTCGGCCCGGTGAGCGTGTCGCGCGCGGTTCTGCCGCGGCTTGCGCGGCTGGGGCCGGGTGCGGTCGGCCTGGCGCGCGCCGTGGCGGTTCTCGGAGCGAGCGCGCAGCTGCGTCATGCCGCGGCGCTCGCGAGCCTTGACGCCGAGCGCGCCGCGGCGCTGGCCGACGAGCTGGCTGCGGCGGAGATCCTGACGGGCGCGAGCCCGCTGGGGTTCGTGCACCCGATCGTGGGCACGGCGATCTACGCGGACATGCCGGCGGCGGGTCGCGCCCGCTGGCACGCCCGCGCCGCGCGGTTGCTCGACGCCGGCGGCGCGCGGGTGGGGCAGGTGGCCGCGCAGGTCCTGGTCAGCGAGCCCGCGGCCGACACCTTCGCGGTCGGGGCG
>DASYXX010000468.1:0-4111 GCA_035934395.1 Streptosporangiaceae bacterium | reverse complement strand
TCGCCCGGCAGGTCGCCGCGCTGGTCCGGTCGCGGGCCACTCCCGGCGTTTACCACGCCACAAGTTCCGGAGAGGCCACCTGCTTCGAAGTGGCCCGCGAGGTGTTCCTGATGCTCGGCGCGGACCCGGCGCGGGTGCGAGTGACGTCCAGCAGCGCATACGTCCGACCCACGCCTCGGCCAAGCTACAGCGTGCTCGGTCATGACGCCTGGGCCGCAGTCGGCGTCGAGCCCATCGGCGACTGGAGGCTGGCGCTACGCCAGGCCCTTCCCGCGCTGACCGCCGCCGAGCTATCCGGGGCCACGTAGGCCGGTCCAAGGCGACCCAGACCGCCGGCGGCCTCCCCTCCATGGTCGTCGGCGGTCTCCCCTCCTGGGCCGCCGTCCTCCTCGTACGAGCGACTGCGTCCGTCCGCCGGGTCACCGCAGCGGTGGTTCCCGGCTCCGTGGCCTGGCTGGACGACGCGGCCGACGCTCACCTGCCCTGCATCTCGCTCAGTCTGACGATGTCAGCCAGCCGGACGGGTTGGACAGGGAAGGCTTCGCTGCTTTCTAAACGCGCGAGCGCGCAACCTGCTGCTCGCGGCGCGCTACCAGTCACGCGCTCAGTGGCAGCGCCGCTGGCGCGGCCGGGGCGAATGCGAGCGCGTGGCGAACAGGCCTGTCGACGGCCCTCGCCGCCGAAGAGATGCCGGGGAGATCTGCGCAGACCTCGCGAGCCGGCCTATCCGGCCGAGCCGCCGGCGACCTCGTAGGACCACAGCTCGCTGCTGATGCCGACCGGGGCGGACGGCTCGCCGCCGCTGCGGTCGGCCGCTGACCGGTGCCCGTGCCCGAACGCGGGCGAGTGCAGCCAGGCGTCAAAGGAGGCCTGGTCCCGCCACCGCGTCACCACCAGCCAGGTGGTGCGCTCGTCGGTCGGCTTGAGGAGCTCGAAGCCCTCGAAGCCGTCCTGGTTGTCGACCGCGCCCGCCCGGGCGGCGAACCGGCGGGCGAGCTCGTCGCCGCTGTCGGCCGGCACCGTAATCGCGTTGATTTTCACGACGGTCATGCCCTCGATCATGCCAGCCCGCGCCTGGCTGGCACCGGCCCGACCCCGCCATCGGCGCGTCCCGACGAGATTCGCCGGTGGGCCTCCGACCGGGAGCGGTGGGGAGGCCACATCGAGAAACTTCCGGCCCGGCGATCCCTGGGATCAGCGCTCGAGTGGCTCGCGCGGGCCGGCCACACGCCCATGACCTGCCATCATGCCTGAGGCTGCGCGACCCTGGGCCTGCCTTGCCTGCGGGTCTAGGCCGTCGCGGCGGCCAGGTCCGCCAGGCGGATGAGGGACTGGCGGATGATGTCGCGCTGGGTATCGAGGCGATGGGCCTCGGAGTCGGGGATCTCGACGTGGACGGAGATCTCGGTTCCGGTGCCAGACGGACGGAGTCGCCAGTCGAAGCACAGGTCGGAGACGAGGCAGGAGATCTTCACCGAGCCACTGTCCTGGCTGGTCTCGAGGGCCTGCGGCATCGGGAAGTCCGGGTAGCCGTCCGGGAACATCGTGTAGTCGCCGGTGCCGCCTGCCGTCGTGACTGACCCGATGCCGGCCCACCATTCGGGGAACCGGGCCGGGTCGTACAGGAGCTTCCACACCTCTTCCGGGGCCGCGCTGCTGACGGTGCTCTGGTCGAAGGTCGGCATCGGCTACTCCTGATGTGCTGGTGTCGGATGATGCTCGCTGAGCGCGGACAGCTCGGCCTCGACCGTGGCGAGCTCGCGGGTGGGCTCGACCAGGGAGCAGACCGGGGGCCGGCCCAGGTCGATGAGCGAGGCGACGTAGCCGGCCGCGGTCTGGCGGCTGTCCTGCGAGCGGGCGATCCGCTGCCAGGCGGCGAGCGACTCGGCCAGGCGGCGCTCGGCCAGCTCGGTGTCGCCGCGGGCGGAGGCGACCAGGCCCTGGACCCGGCTCATGTGCGCGACCAGCGTGGCGGGGAAGTCGCCGGGGCTGACCGGCTCGAGCGCGACGTCGCGCAGCGCGGCTTCGGCCCGGTCAGGCTCTCCGGCGAGGACGAGGGCCTCGGCGAGCCGCAGGCGCGTGGCGGCCCGGCCGACCGGGGCGCCAAGGTCCAGGGCCCTGGTCAGCTCCGCCGCCGCGGCCGCCGCGTCGCGCTCCGCCAGCGCGAGCAGGCCGCGTTCGGCGCTCACCAGCCCGTCGAGCTCGGCCAGCCCGGCCCGGTCGGCGTAGTCGGCAGCCGCGTCGCACGCCCGGCGCGCCTCGGCCAGCCGGCCCATCCGGCGCAGGATGGCGGACCGGGCCGTCTGCGCGTAGACGCTGAGACGGAGCAGGCCGTTCGGAACGACGAGCGGCAGGCACCGGTCCGCGAAGTCCAGCGCTCGGCCGAGCTCGCCCGCCGCGGCGGCCGCGCTGGCCGCGACGCTGAGGCAGCTGTACGCCATGTCCGGGCGCCCGGCGCGGCCCGCGGCGGCGCTCGCGGCGATCAGCGGAGCGAAGCTGTCGGTGAACCGGCCGGCCCGGATCAGCGCGTGCGCGCGGGCCGCTGCGATGTCGTGCGCGAGCAGGTCGCCAGGGCTGCCGCCGCCGAGGATCGCGCCGGTCTCGACCAGCAGCTCGTCGACGGCGGCCGGGTCGCCGGCGACGGCCTCGGCCCACGCCATGCCGGCCAGGGCTTCCGCACGCGCGGGGAGGTCGTAGGCGGGATCGCGGTCCAGGACGTCCAGCGCGTTCTGGTACGAGCGGCGAGACTCGCGAGGATGGCATACCCCGCCGCGCAGCCAGCGCCCGCGCCTGAGCCAGGCGCTGATCAGGGCCCCCGAGTCCTGCGGCGCGATCTGCTCCAGGGCCCGGTCGAAGGCGCGGTCGGAGTCGTCGGTCAGGCCGCGGAACGCCTCGACCTCGGCCAGCTCGACGAGCAGCTCGGGGTCGTCCGGCCCGATCTGGAGCGCCTCGGTCAGGAAACCGGCCGCCTCGGCCATGGCCGCCACGCCGCGCGCGTCCCGCGCGGCCCGGACCAGGTAGCTGACGGCCTGGTCGTCCTGCCCGGCGAGCCTGAGGTGCCGGGCGATCTCGGCGGCCCTCGGGCCAGGCCGTGCCCTTCTGCCGTGCGGGCCTGGCTGGGGGGCGCGCTTGCGGAGCAGCTGCGCGAGCTCGCCATGCAGGCGGGCCCGGATCGGGTCGGGAATCTCCTGATACACCGCGTCCGCGAGCAGCGCGTGCCGGAAGCCGGTCCGGCCATCATCGGTCCGCAGGAGCCCGGATCCGAGGGCCTCGGCCGCGGCCCGCGCCGGATTGGGCAGGGGAAGGGCGGCCACCTCGTGGCGGTCCAGGTCGCGGCCGGCCGCCGCGGCGAACTCGACAAAAACGCGCGACGGGCCGGACAGCCTGCCGGTGGCGAGCCTGACGGCGCCGGAGAGGCCCGTGGCGAGGTCGCCCGTGGCGAGGTCGCCCGTGGTCAGACGAACCGCACTCGCGGCCCGGGCGGTCTCGGCGGCCAGCAGCGGGCTGCCCGCGGCGAGCTGGACGATCTGGCTGACCGCGGCCTCGGGCAGGTCGGCTGTGGACATGACCAGCTCGCGAGTGGCCTCATCGGTGAGCCGGCCGACACGGATCTCGGTCGTGAGCGCGCCGCGGGAGCGCAGGGCGCCGAGCACGGCATCGAGGTCCTGGCGACCCGGCAGGTGACGCCTGGTCAGTACCAGCAGCACGGGCAGCCGGCCGATCCGGCGCCCGGCGTAGGCGACGAGCTCGAGACTCGCGGCGTCGGCGAGGTGCAGGTCCTCCAACGCGAGCAGCAGGGGAGACTGGCGCGACGCCCAGGCCAGGAACTGGACGACGGCCTCGCAGAGCTGGACGCGCTCCAGCCGGGGATCGGCGGCCGGCCGGGTCCCGGGCCGCGCGGCCTCGCGGTAGCCGAGCGCCGGGGCGATCCTGGCCAGGTCGGCAGCCCAGGCCTGGTCATCGGGCGGCTGGCCGGTGACCGAGGCGAGGTCGCTGAGAGCGTCGGTCCAGATCGTGAACGGCGCGGGCGGGCCTGGTCCCGCGGCGGCGGTGACAGCGATCGCCCAGCCGCCCGGGCTAGTCCGGCGCACCGCAGCCCGAAGCTCCTCGA
>DASYXX010000945.1:0-1892 GCA_035934395.1 Streptosporangiaceae bacterium | reverse complement strand
ATGGGCCGCCGCCGAATAACCCGTCGCTCTGGGCCCAGGCTGCCAGCCTTGTGGTATCCAGGCCGGGGGACAGACGCGGCGGGGCCCGCCGGCGGCCTGGCTGGCGAGGTTTTCGGTGATCTAGGAGCAAAAGCCATGTATTCCGTGCATTTGGGTCCTAGATCACGAAATCGGGAATCGCATTCCACGATCAAATCAGCGTATTGATCTTTTGCGGGGCCCTATCGGGGTGGATGGGCCCAGCGACCACATGGCCGTTCCGCAGCGAGAAAACGGCGAAAGCCGCATAACGGGCGGCCGTCGGCGCGGTGACGGGCGGCCCTGCCACGGCTGGCGCACGGAGCACATCCCGGCCTGCGACTCGCCGCAAAAGGGGGCCCAGAACTGCGCGCCGCGCCGGATGAGCTACCTGGCGAGGAGGAAGCCCATGCGGTCGCGGACGCTGGCCATGGTCGGGCCGGCCACCTTCCGAGCTCGCGCCGCGCCGTGCGCGAGCAGCCGGTCGAGCTGGTTCTCGTCGGCGATCATCTTCTCGGTCCGCTCCCTGATCGGCGCGAACGCGCTCACGACCACCTCGGCCAGGTCCCTCTTGAACGTGCCGTAGCCCGCGCCCGCGTATCGCTGCTCCAGGCTCGCCACCGACTCGCCGGTCAACGCCGAGTAGATGCGCAGCAGGTTGGTGATGCCGGGCTTGGCCTCGTCATCGGCCCGGATGTCGCTGCCGGAGTCGGTCACCGCCCGGGCGATCTTCCTGCGGATCGACGCGGGGTCCTCGAGCACGTCGACGATGCCCTGCGGCGACGAGGTCGACTTGCCCATTTTCGCGGTCGGGTTGTCCAGGTCGGTGATCTTCGCGACCTCGGCCAGGATGTAGGGACGGGGCACGGCGAACGTCGGCCCGAACCGGTGGTTGAAGCGCTGCGCCAGGTCCCTGGTCAACTCCAGGTGCTGCCGCTGGTCCTCGCCGACCGGCACCTGGTCGGTCTGGTACAGCAGGATGTCCGCGGCCTGCAGGACCGGGTAGGTGAACAGGCCGACGCTGGCCGCGTCCGCCCCGGCCCGGGCCGACTTGTCCTTGAACTGGACCATCCTGCTGGCCTCGCCGAACCCGGTGATGCACTCGAGCATCCAGGTCAGCTCGGTGTGCTCGGGCACGTGGCTCTGCACAAACACGGTGCAGCGGTCCGGGTCGAGCCCGGCACCGAACAGCTGAGCGGCGGCGACCCGGCTCCGCCGGCGGAGCACCGCCGGGTCCTGCGGCACGGTGATCGCGTGCAGGTCGACCACGCAGTAGAACGCATCGTGGCTGTCCTGCAGCGCCACCCACTGGCGCAAAGCGCCCAGGTAATTGCCGAGATGGAACGAGTCGGCGGTGGGCTGGATGCCGGACAGCACTCGGGCTCGGGACATGCCGGGAAGTCTAGTCAGGGGCAGGCGGCTCAGACGCCGACGACGCCGTTGCTGAGCACCGGCACGATGTCGGGGGCGCCGACCCTGATCGCGTCCGCGTCCTGGTCGGTCTGGGCGTCCTGCGAAGCCCGCTCGGCCGCCACCCGCGCCTGGTAGTTCTCGACCTCGCGGGCGACCTGCCGGGACTTCCACCCCATCGGGCCGGCCATGAGCCCGGCAGCCTCCCCGGCGACCGACAGCCCCCGGTCCCAGGTCTCGATCGACACGTGCGTCCGGCGGGCCAGCACGTCGTCCAGGTGCCGGGCGCCCTCGTGCGACGCCGCGTACATGACCTCGGCGCGCAGGTAGTCGTCGGCGCCGGCCAGCGGCTTGCCCAGCCCGGGCTCGGCGGCGATGAGGTCGAGCACCTCCCCGGCCAGCGCGCCGTACCGGTGCAGCAGGTGCTCGATCCGCGCCACGTGCAGCCCCGACGACCGGGCCAG
>DASYXX010000944.1:0-5986 GCA_035934395.1 Streptosporangiaceae bacterium | reverse complement strand
ACCGCCGAGCCGAACCCAGTGGCGGCCCCGCAGGAGACCAGCGCGACCGCCGGCCACGGGATGTCCGGATCCACCTTGACGACCGATGCCTCGGGGAGCAGCTGCCGTTCGGCGAACGCGCCGAGCTGGGAGAACCGCGCGACCGGCTCGTTCCCGATCCGGTGCGCGATGCGGCCGTCGGTGATGATCCCGGTGTCGAACAGCTTCATGCCCAGGTCGCAGAGGTAAGCCTGGCCGCCCAGGCACGACGCGCAGTAACCGCAGGAGGGGATGAACGACATCGCCACGTGGTCACCGGACGCCACCGAGGTCACGCCCGGGCCGACCTGCGAGACCTCGCCCGCGCCCTCGTGACCGTTGATGACCGGGTAGTGCGGGAGCGGCAGGTCACCGCTCCGCACGTGCTCGTCGGAGTGACACAGGCCGCAGGCCCGCATCTCGACCAGCACCTCTCCGGCGCGCGGCTCGTCGAGGTCGACGGTCTCGATCTTGTAGTCCTGGCCGGGTCCGTAGAGCAGCGCTGCCCGCGTAGTGATCATCGTCGATGAACCCCCAAACGCCGTGGATGCTATGCCGCCATGGTAGAACACGTTACAGTTCCGGCCACCCGGCGAGCGGGCGAATGGTCAGGCGTCGCGGGTGGCCATCCGCCAGGCGCCGATCACCGACCAGCCTACGATCCAGCCGACGATGACGGTGATCATCGCCCAGGTGGGCATCGGCGGTATGCCGAGCGATCCGCGCCCGCCGAACAGCACGTGGCCCGGGCCACCGCCGGCGCCTGTGCCCGCCGCCAGGCCCGCGGGCCGGAGCTGGGCCATGGCGACGCCGACGACCAGCCGCTGGCCGTTGATAAAGTACGGGATCTCGGTGCGGGCCAGGATCGGGGTCACGATGATCGTGAGCACGATCATCAGCACCGTGGATACGGTGCGCTGGCCGGTCAGCGCCCCGAGGCCTAGACCGACCAGGAACCCGAGGCCGATGTCGAGCGCGAGCCACAGCCCGATCTTGACCATCTCGTTGACGGCCGGGTTGAGCTGGCCGTTCTCGCTGGAGATGTAGTCGGCGTAGGCGGTGGTGATGTTGCGGTCGATCGACTGCCTGACCTGAGCGGCACCCGAGGGCGGCCCGCTGCCGGCGGGCCCTACGGAGCCGGGTGGCCCGTTGACGAAAGCGTTGTCGTAATCCCCGGGATGCTGCAGGAGCCAGGTCTTCAGCTGCGCTTCGCTGAGCTGAGCCGGAACGTTGACGCCGTTGACGTTGACCGCGATCGGCTGCGGCGTGCCCGCGTAGCTGGTCACCAGGCACAGCATGGTGAACGCCACGGCGACCAGGGGAAGGACGATCGAGAGGCCCGCTGGGATCCGGGCCAGGTAGAGCGCGATGCGCGAGCGGCCGGTTATCACCAGGTGCCGGAACATGCCGTCGGTCAGGTCCGTGGTCCCCGCCGCGGCGCCGAGGGTCGCGGCGATGATGAACCCGAAGCTCTCCATCGGGCTGAACAGGTCCTGGAATATTCCCGGGCTGCCGGCCGGACCGTAGCTCTTCGGGTCGGCCGCGTGGAAGATCAGGCGGAGGCCGAGGACGAGCACCGGCAGGCCCACGGTCAGCAGCACCGCGACCACCATGAGGCCGCGCCGCTTCCGCAGCTCGAGGTGCTTGGTGGCGATCAGGCCCCAGGTGGGAATCCACGACAGGTACCGGCCCGAGACGGCGGGGCTATCGCGCCGGGCCCCTCCCGCCGGCGTCACCCCGGCGTGCAGCGCCGGGCCTGCGGGCGCCGTCGACGTGTTCTCGGTCATGACTGCTCCCCGAAGCGGCTGGTCACCGACAAGAACCAGTCCTCCAGGGAGGCGTGAACCTCCTGGAGGCCGTACACCGAGATCCCGCCCTCGACGAGCCGGCGGTTGATGTCCGCCACCGTCTCGCGCGAGGCGTCGGCCGGGAGCGTCACGGTCAGCTTCAGCTCGCCGGGCGTGACGTCCGCGGCTAGCCCGGCCTGCTCGAGGAGGCGGCCCGCCGCGGCCGGGTCGGAGCAGTCCAGCCGCACGACGCGAGCACCCGCGCTGCGGACGAGCTCATCGATCGGGCCCTGACGGATGACCCGTCCGTGGTCGACGATCGCGACCGCGTCGCAGGTGCGCTCGACCTCGTCGAGCAGGTGCGAGGAGAGCATCACCGTGCGCCCCTCGGCGACCAGCGAGCGGATCATCGTGCGCATCTCGTGCATTCCCGCGGGGTCGAGGCCGTTCATCGGCTCATCCAGGATCAGCAGCTCGGGGTCGCCAAGCAGGCACGCCGCCACCCCCAGGCGCTGGCGCATGCCCATCGAGTACGAGGCCACCTTGTCGTCGGCGCGCTCGGTGAGGCCGACGCGGGCCAGCGACCCGGGGATCCGCCCGGCCGCGTCGCCGCCTCGCGCGGCGCCCAGCAGGCGCAGGTTCTCCCGGCCCGTCAGGTGGTGGTGGAAGCGGGGCTCGTCGACGATCGCGCCGACCCGGGCCAGCGCCCGGCTGCGCTGGGCCGGGACCGGGGTCCCGAGCAGGGACATCGTGCCGGCGTTGGCCCGCGTCAGGCCGAGGAGGGTGCGGATGAGCGTCGTCTTGCCGGCGCCGTTCGGCCCGAGATAGCCGAACGCGGAACCGCGCGGGACGAGCAGCTCGACGTTGTCGACCGCGGCGTTCGCGCCGAACCGCTTGGTCAGGCCGTGGGTCTCGACCGCCCATCCTCCGCCCGATCCGCCGAGGAGGCCGACGGCGCGGGCCGGGCGCGCGCGCTCCTCGGAGGCCGTGGGCCCGGCCGGCCGCGCGGCGAGGTCCCCCGTTGTGAGCTCGGATGACGGCAGCCTGGCAGCGGAGAGGGGAGCAGGGGAGGCGGGCGGGGCGCCGACCCGGTCGTCGGATGGCGCCGCGGCGTCCGCCGGGGCAGGCCCCTGCTGTTCCGGACGCCAGGTTGAGTCCTTTATCCGGCCTTCGCGCCGCCGGTGACCAAGGCGCGTGGCGCTGTAGCCCACGGCGGCAATCGCCAGGATCACGAGCAGGAGGAAGCCAGGCCCGAACCCGACAAGATGCCGCCCGGCGGCCAGGCAGTGTGCGCCCAGCGAACAGGAGACGTTCATAGCATGTAATCGTGGGCGCTCGACGACGGGCTGTCATCGTGCGCGAGATGCACGGGCGCGTCATTCCCGCGAACGACGCCCGGAGATCCGGCGGACCGGTTAGGCCTGGGTCACGAGACCCGACTGGTAGGCCAGGATGACCAGCTGGGTCCGGTCCCTGGCCCCGAGCTTGCTCAGGATGCGGCTCACGTGCGTCTTGGCCGTCGGGAGGCTCACGTGCAGCGTCCGGGCGAGCTCGGCGTTCGACAGCCCCTGGGCGACCAGCGCCAGCACCTCTCGCTCGCGCTCGGTGAGCTCCGCCAGGCCGGGAGGCGTCCTGGCGGGCGCTCTCGCCTGGTCGGCGAAGTGCGCGATCAGCCGGCGGGTCACGCTCGGGGCCAGGAGCGCATCGCCGGCCGCGACGGTACGGATCGCGGTCAGCAGCTCGTCGAGCGGCCGGCTCTTGAGCGCGAAGCCGCTCGCTCCCGCCCGCAGCGCCTCGAAGACGTACTCGTCGAGGTCGAAGGTCGTGAGGATGAGCACGCGGGGGCCGTCGGCGTCCCGGTCCTCGGTGATCTGCCGGGTGGCCTCGATCCCGTCCATCACCGGCATCCGCACGTCCATGACGACGACGTCCGGCGCGAGGCTCCGCGCGAGCGCGACCGCCTGCAGGCCGTCGGCCGCCTGGCCGACGACGGCCAGGTCGTCCTCTGCGTCGATCAGCGTGGAGAACGCGGTGCGCAGCAGCGCCTGGTCGTCGACGACGAGGACTCCGGTCGTCAAGCCGCGCCCTCGATCGGGACCTCGGCACGCACCCGGAAGCCGCCGTCGGCCAGCGGCTCGGCCAGCAGCCAGCCCCCGAAGGCGCCGATCCGCTCGCGCATCCCGCCGATCCCGTGGCCCGTGCCCGGGAGGACAGGCCGCCCCGGATCGCCCGCCGAGCGGCCGGATGCTCCTGCGTCGTTGACGACCTCGAGCCGGATCCCTGCGTCCGAGACCGCGAGGTCGACCGTGGCGCGTTCGCCCGGTGCGTGCCTGACGACGTTGGTGAGCGCCTCCTGGACGACCCGGTAGATCGTGAGCTCGAGGGCCGGGGAGAGCTGACGATCGGTGCCGGACGTTCGCAGCTCCACCGGCGTACCCGAGGCCCGCACGGTGTCCGCGAGCTCCTTGAGGTCGACGAGCCTGGGCACTGGCGCCAGCGCCGCCGCCTCGGTCGTCTCGTCGCGCAGCAAGCCGAGCACCACACGCAGCTCGTCCTGAGCGGTCCGGCCGATCGTCTCGATCGATTCGAGCGCGCCGCGCGCCTCCTCCGGGCGCTTCGCCATCAGGCGCCTGCCTACCCCGGCCTGGACGGTGATCACCGCGAGCGTGTGGGCGACGACGTCGTGCAGTTCCCGGGCGATGCGTACCCGCTCCTCCCGGACCTCCTGGCGGGCGCGCTCCGCCTCGGCCGCTCGCTCGCGCTCCTCCTGCTCGGCCAGCCCGGCCAGGTAACGCCGGCGCGCCGCCACGCTGTCGCCGATGAACCACCCCGCCGCCAGCGGCAGGAACCCCACGACGGCCTGGGCCGCGACCGGGGCGGCCATGTGCGTCAGCCCGGCATACGCGAGCGCGACGCCGAGTACCGCCGCCGCTACCACCACCGCGCGGACCGACAGCCACCGCGGGAGGCCTGCGGCCACCACGTACCCGGCCAGGCCGAGCATCAGGCTCGCCAGGAGTGACGTGCCGCCCGCCATCGCTTCCGCAACGGCAGCTGCGACGGCCAGCCCGAGGACAGGAAGCGGCCACCGTCTGCCGAATACCGCCACCGGGACGCACGCCAGGACCGCCAGGTCGAGCCTTGCCCCCCGCGCGTGCGGCTGGGTCGCGAGCAGCAGGACCATCACGGCCAGGCAGAGGAGCGCGGTCACGGCGCCGAGGCCGAGCAGGCGACGCTCGGCGGGGGCCGGCCAGGCCGGCCGTCGCGGGGATCCCGCGGCCGAAGAAGGTGTCACCACGTTACCGACCGTAGCGACCGAGCCGTTCTACCGCATCAGTCCCGAGGATGACGGGCGCGGCTGCCTGGCTCTAGTAGGCGAGGACGGGGGCGGACCGCTGCCAGCTGTTCCCGGTCAGCGCGGCGGCGATGAAGTGCGCCACGTCGGCCCGGGAGATCTTCCCGCCGCCGGGCGGCGGGTAGTCCGGGCTGACCCGGTACTGTCCGGTGGCGGGGCTGTTGACGAGCCTGGTCGCCCGCACCAGGGTCCAGTCGAGGCCGGACTCCCGCACCACGTCCTCCATCCCGCGCACGTCCGCGAACGGCCTGGCGAACACTCGCGGCAGGACCTGCTTGACCAGCCAGCTCATGTTCGGATCCCCGGTGATGAACGCGCCCGCCGCCGACACGCAGATCAGGCGCCGGGCCCCGGTCTGCCGCATCGCGCCGACTGTATTGAATGCCGCCCCGGCCAGCAGCCCCGGCCTCTTCGCGCCGCGCGGGCCGAGCGCGGAGACCACCGCGTCCGCGCCGGCGATCGCCTCGGCCACAGCGGACTCGTCGAGCGCGTCGCCGCGGACGACGGTCAGCCCGGCGAACGGGCTGAGCGCCGCGGCGATCAGCGCGTCCGGGCCTCGCGCCGCTGCGAAGCGCTGCCCTCCGTGCTGCGCCGACGGCCCCACCGGCACCGCGCCCGGCGGCTGCCGGTGAAGCGTATCCGCTCGCTGTGCCTCCGGGCCCGGCGCTTCGCCGCCACCTGCCCTCTGGCCCCGTCCCTCCTGCACCAGCGCCGCCCGGAGCAGCGCTTCCGGGCTGCGGGCGAGCGCGGTCACCGGGTATCCGGCATCCAGCGCCCAGTTCAGCACGTGGCCGCCGATGCGTCCGGTTCCGCCCAGGATCGCGAT
>DASYXX010000914.1:0-6132 GCA_035934395.1 Streptosporangiaceae bacterium | reverse complement strand
AGGTAGCCGACGACGATCATCAGCCCGATGATGAGGATGTTGCGGACCAGGTCCGCCACGGTGCGGCCGGCCAGCACGGCCGAGCGGGCCATCGGCATCGACCGGAAACGGTCGACCACCCCGCGTTCCAGGTCCTCAGACAGGCCGACCGCCGTCTGCGAGGCGCGGAAGGTCACCGACTGGACGAAGATCCCGGGAAGCAGGAAGTCGACGTAGGCGACCCCGCCGGGCAGCGAGCGGCTGACCGCGCCGCCGAACACGTAGACGAACAGCAGCACGAAGATGACCGGCTGGATCGTGGAGAAGGTCAGCAGGTCCGGCTGGCGGATGAAATGACGCAGGTTGCGGCTGGTGACCACGGCGGCGTCGGTGACCGCCGAGCGCACCGCCCGCAGCGACGGGCGGCGCAGCCGCAGAACCGGCCTGTGCGGCGCGGCGACCTGTTCGCCGACAGCCTGCCGTGACCGGCTGCCGTCCTCGCCTGGCGGGGCACCGGTCAGCTGCAGGAAGACATCGTCGAGGGTGGGCCGGCGCAGCCCGATGTCGGTGACGCCGATCTGTGCCCGGCGCAGCTGCGCGGCCGCCTCCTCAACCAGCTGGAGCCCGTTGCGCGGGGCCGGAAGGGTGAGCCGGTCGGGGCGCTCGTCCGGCTCAGGCTCGCCGCAGCCCACCCCGGCGAGCACCGCCTGCGCCCGGTCGCGCTGCCCCACGCTGGACAGTTCAACCTCGAGGATCTGGCCGCCGACGCGGTCCTTGAGCTCGCTGCCGGTTCCCTCCGCGATCACCCTCCCGTGGTCGATAACCGCGATCCGGTCGGCCAGCTGATCGGCTTCTTCGCGGTACTGGGTAGTGAGCAGCAGCGTCGTCCCCCCGCGCCGCAGCTCGCGCACGATGGCCCAGATCTCGTTCCGGCTGCGCGGATCCAGGCCCGTGGTCGGCTCATCAAGGAACAGGACCCGCGGCCGGGTCAGCAGGCTCGAGGCGATGTCGAGCCGGCGGCGCATGCCGCCCGAGTAGGTCCGGGCCGGCCGGCCGGCCGCCTGAGTCAAGTCGAATCGCTCGAGCAACTCACCAGCGCGGCGGCGGGCCTGCTCGCCGGACAGCTTGAACAAACGTCCGAACATCTCCAGGTTCTCCCGCCCGGTCAACAGCTCATCGACCGCCGCGAACTGCCCCGTCAGGCCGATCAGCTCGCGGACAGCGGCCGGCTCACGCACCACGTCGTGGCCGAGGACCTCCACCCGCCCCGCGTCGGGCGAAAGCAGCGTGGCCAGAATGCGCACCAGCGTGGTCTTCCCCGCCCCGTTCGGACCCAGCAGGCCAAACACCATCCCCCGCGGAACCTCGAGCCCGGCACCGTCCAGCGCCACGGTCGCCCCGAAACGCTTGACCACACCCTCGACCCGCACCGCAGGCACCGAAGAAGCAAGACCGTTCATTCATAGACCATAGAGGCGGCCGATTAGGTAGGCGATCCCCTAGCGGCCGTGCGATCCTTCGCGACGGCCTGGCCCTCCGCGCGCCGGTGGGTTACGCCCGCCTGAGTTCGAGCACGGGAATGGTGCGGACTCCAGCAGTTTGGCGCTCGTACCCGGCAAAGCCTGGGTAGCGCCGCGCTTGCTCGGCGTAGATGCGGTCGCGTTCAGCGCCGGTCAATTCGCGGACGGTGACCTTGTATGTCTCGGTTCCGCGTTCGACGGTGCCGTCGCCGGCGGCGGTCAGGTTGTGGTACCAGTCCGGGCTCGTGGGTGCTCCGGCCTTGGTTGCGAAGACGTAGATGATGTCCGGCTCGGTGTCGTGCGGGAGGTACATCATCGGGTTGACGTACTCCCGCCCGCTTTTGCGGCCGCGGTGATGCACAAGGACTATCGGAGCGCCCTCGAAGACCCCGCCAACCCTGCCCTGGTTTGCTCGGAACTCCGCGATGGTCTTCGCGTTCCAGTCGAGCGGTTCGCTCATGTCGAACTCCTGTCGTTCACGATCCCGGGGTATGCGCTGGGACCGGGTGATGGAAGGCCTAGGCGGTGACGCGTTCTGCGCTGGCCAGATGCGCCGACAGGAGCTGTCCGGCTCTGTCCAGCGCCGCGGCCGCTTCGTCGAGGATCGGGTAATAGGCCTGGAAGACGTGGGGCACCCCAGGGGTGATGTCGAGGGTGACCTGCACGTCGGCGGTGGCAGCTTGCCGGGCGAGGCGGATGGCGTCGTCGAGGAGAACCTCGTGCGTCCCGGCCTGGATGATCAGCGGCGGCAGGCCGGACAGGTCGGCGAAGATGGGGCTGATCAGGCCCAGAGCAGGGTCGTGCCCCGCCGTATAGTCGGCGACCCGGGCGGGGAAGGCTTCTGGGGTGAACAGCGGGTCGGCCTCGCGCTTGGTTTCCATGGTCGCCCCGGCCAGGGTGAGGTCGGCATACGGGGACATGGCGAACGCCGCGGCGGGCAGGGGCAGCCCGTGATCGCGGGCGTTGACCAGGGTGGCGACGGCGAGCCCGCCGCCCGCGGACTCCCCCGCCAGGGCGATGTCCGACGGGTCGGTGCCGCCACGCAGGAGGGCTTCGTAGGCTGCCAGAGCGTCGTCGACCGCTGCCGGATACGGGTGCTCGGGGGCGAGCCGGTAGTCAACGGAGATGACCTTGGCGCCGGTCCGCCGGCCAACCTGCGAGGCCAGGCCAGCGGCTTGGAAGGCGTCCCCGATCACGTACACGCCGCCGTGGAAGTACAAGACGACATGGCGGGCTTCGATCCCGTCGACTGTGATCTCGGCGGTTGGGACGCCGCCCAGTGCGGCGGCGGTCACGGTCACGCCGGGGGGCAGCGGCTGCGCCGAGGCAAACGCAGCGAGCAGCTGCCGCTGCTCGCTGACGTCGCTGTCGAACGGGAAGGCGGACTGTCGCAGGATCGTGTCGAGGTTCTCTCGCTGCTCGGTGCTCACGGAGGATCTCCCTTCGATTGGAATTCGCCCGGCAGCACCCAGGTGGGCTCGCCCCTGTCAATCTGCTGCCGCAAATTTCCTGCCGGGAGGCGCGCCACCACCAGGTTTGCCGCCAGGCAGGTGAGGAGGCGTCACCGGATCACGGTGATTCGCGCGACCGGGGCACCACAGAACCGATCCTCTGCGCGGACGCCCACTGCTCAGATCGCGTCCAGCTCGGCCGCGGGGTCATGCGGCAGGGCCAGGGCCGCGCCTGCGACGTTCTCAGGCAAGTGACCGACCGACGAGGTGCCCGGGATCAGTCAGTCACCCGAGCGGAGGACGCGACGGCGCCTGCCTGCCCCCGCGGGGGAGGCAGGCGCCCGGGCGGCCGGTCAGAAATGTACGCCGGGCGGCTCGCCGGCCGGGCCAGGAGCCGCAGGTATCTCACGCGCCGCACCGCCGAGAAACGATCACGGGCTTGCGGCTTGGCGTAGGTGTTTCCGGACCTGCGTGTTGACATCACCGGGATCCGGTGACGACCTCTCACCTGCCTCGCGGCGAGCCTGGGCCCATCGAAGGCTCGCACGGCCGCCAGGCACGTGCCCCGAGACTCCAGGGAGATACCGTGACCACACCAGCCACCGGCGCCGGCAGCGCCGCGGACCTGCCCGACTACGCGCCCATCCCCCCGTCAGCGCTCGGCCCCGCCCTCAACGATCAGCGATACTACGTCGGACGGGTAGAGCGGAACCTCTACTGGGTCACCGACGGCGTCTACAACTCGGCGTTCCTGACCACTCGCGACGGTGTGGTGCTGTTCGACGCGCCCCCGAGCATCGGCCCCAACCTGCGGCGGGCCGTCGACGAGATCGCCGCCGCCAACGGGGTGACCAACCGGGTGACGCACCTGGTGTACTCCCATCACCACGCCGACCACGCCGGCGCGGCCGCGCTGTTCGACGAGGACGTGGTCCGCGTCGGGCACGAAGAAACCCGCGCCCTGCTGCTGCGCGACAACGACCCGGCCCGTCCGGCGCCGGAGGTCACCTTCGCCGACAGCTACACCCTCGAGGTCGGCGGGGAGCGCGTCGAGCTGGCATGGCACGGCTCCAACCACTCGCCGGACAACATCTACATCCACTTCCCCGGCCACGACACCCTGATGTTCATCGACGTGGTCAACGCCGGCTGGGTGCCCATCTACAACGTCAACCTGTCCGAGGACGTCCCCGGGTACATGGCCGCCCCGGCCACGGCGTTGTCTTACCCGTGGACCCACCTCATTAGCGGGCACCTGGGCCGGCTCGCCACCCGCGACGACGTCGCTGTGCACCAGGCCTACATCGCCGACATCGAGGCCAGCGCCAGGGAGGCGCTGGCCGCGGTCGACCCGATCCCCTTCTACATGCACTACGGCGAGAACGCCTGGGCCGGGGTGAAGGCCAACCTGGACACCGTCACCGAGCGCGCCGCCGCACCCATCATCGCCAAGTACACCGGCGTGCTGGCCGCAGCGGACATCGAGGTGTTCACCTATACCACGACGTTCCAGATCATGCAGTCGCTGCGCCTGGACACCGGGCTCGGCGTCAGCAGACCTGTCAATCCCTGACGCAACGCACCCGTCACGCGCGCTTGCCACCAGGAGATGGCCCTATGACTCTCAACGCGATGCCGGATGACCGCCAGCTGGGCCTGGCGCCGTTGGATGAGAAAGTCGATCACGTCCGCGGCTCGCCGGCCGGCCGCCTGATCATCGAGTACGGCGATTACGAGTGCCCTTATTCGCTGCAGGCCTTCCACGCGATCGAGCTGGTCGAACGCCAGCTCGGCGGGAACATTCGGTTCGCGTTCCGGCACTTCCCGCTGACCGGCATCCACCCGCACGCCCTCGCCGCGGCGGCCACGGCCGAGGCCGCCGCGCTAGAGGGCCGGTTCTGGGAAATGCACGAGCTGCTGTTCCACCGGCAGAAAGCGCTCGAAGACGGCGACCTGCGCCGGTACGCCGCCCAGGTCGGGCTGGACGTGGCGGCGTTCGACCGCGACCGAGCCAGCACGGCCGCGCTGGAGAGGATCCAGCGCGACATCGACAGCGGTCTGGCCTCGGGTCAGGTGCTCGGCACCCCCACCCTGTTCATCGACGGCGTCGTGCACCGCCGCGGCTACGACCCACCCACCCTGCTGGCCGCGCTGGCGCCATGAAGGTGATCAGAAACCGGGCGCTCGTAGACGATGATCACGGTGACCCCGGCCGACGGTCAGCACCTTTGTTGATGATGAGGGTGCTATCGACCCCGCTGCGCACTCAGTAGGCCCGGCATTCCCGCCGTACGATCGCTTTGTTGTCCAGTGTCATTTGCGGCTGCTATCGTCGGCGGGCTAGCTCAGCGGTCACCGGATCCCGGTGATGCGGTTTCATCCGCCAGTCCGTGACCCTGGCGTCATGGACCCGACACCCGCCCCGTACATGATCCGGATCAACGGGCACCTCGGCGCCACGGTGCTGTCCGCGTTCCCGGACATGACTCCGCAGTGGCACGGCGCGCACACAGTGCTGACCGGCCTGCTGGACGGGTCGGCGCTCTACGGCGTGCTGGCCGAGATCGAGGCGCTCGGCCTGGACCTGCTCGAGGTCCGCCAGCTCACCCAGGACCGCAAACCTCCGAAACCATGATGACCGCGGCTGCGTGGCTCCCCGCAGGTGATGTGATGAGGATCTTCAGGCGGAATGCGGCTTAGCTGATCCGCCGGTAGCGCCATACGGACAGCGGTATGAACACGGCCAGCAGGCCACCGACCCACGCCGCGGCGGCGCCCAGCGACGCCGGGGTGCCGTAGAGCGCTAGCGAGCGGGCGGCGTCGGCGCTAACGGTGACGGGGTTGATTTTCGCGAACACCTGCAGCCAGTCCGGGAAGGTGGCGACGGGCACGAACACCGAGCTGGCGAACACAAGTGGGAAGATCACGACGAACCCGGCCGTCTGCGCCGTCTCGGCGCCCCGGACGGTGAGGGCCACGAAGGCGAAGATCCAGCTGAGGGCGAGGCCGATGGCGGCGACGACGGCGATCGAGGCGTCTGCTGCGGCCGCACCGCCGTGGAATCGGAACCCGACGGCGTAGCCGACGGCGATCATCAGGAAGATGATCGCGATGTTGCGGACCAGGTCGGCCACGGTGCGCCCGGCCAGCACGGCCGAGCGGGCCATCGGCATGGACCGGAA
>DASYXX010000903.1:0-8635 GCA_035934395.1 Streptosporangiaceae bacterium | reverse complement strand
GACACTTCCGGGAGGCTGGGCGCTGGCCTCGCGGCGGCGCCGGTGCTCGCCGCCGCGCCGGCGGTCAGTTCGCCGGACGGCAGCGACGCTCCGGCCGTCGCCGCGGCGGGCCCCTGGGTCCGCTGCTTCGCGGAGGAACTGCGCCCGATGCCGGCCGAGGCCTTGCCATCGCGCGATGACGGGCCGTGGCGGGTGCGGGCGGCCGCGCGGAAGGAGTTCACGCCGCTGGTTGACGAGCTGTTCCGCGATGACCCGGCGGCCGACCGCGCGCTGGCGATTGTCGGGGATCCCGTCAATCCCGATTCCTGCGCCGTGGCGCTCGGCGCGGCGCAGGACGCGATCGGCAGCGGCCGGCTGGCGCTGATCACGCACGGGCCGGGGTTCACCGGCTTCTGCGCGAGCCTGCACGCGGAGCATCCCGGGCTCGGAATCACGGTGCTCCGGGTGCCGGAGAGCGCCGACGGGTTGCGGGCCGCGCGGCGGTTCGCCGCGGCGGAACCCGGCCGGTTCCGCGAGATCGTGATCGACAGCGCCGGCAACCCCCACCAGGCGGTCATGGTGCCTGCCGCGACGGCGGACTCGGCGGCCTTCCCGCTGGGCCCGTCCGACGTTGTGCTGGTGAGCCGGAGTTCGGGCGCGGCCGGCCTGGCCCTCGCCCAGGTGCTGGCGTGCTGCGGTTCCGCGGTCGCCCTGATCGGCCGGGCCGGACCGGGCGCGACCGCCGGGCTTGATGCCGGCCTGGAGCAGCTCAGGTCGGCGGGGGCGCGGGTGCGGGTCGACGACGTCGACACGGCGAACGTGGCGGACCTGCGGTTCGCGCTGGAGCAGATCGAGCAGACCCTCGGCCCGGTGACCGCCGTGGCGCACGCCGTGGGCGTGGGCCGCCGGATGCCGCTGGCCGAGCTGACCGAGAAGGAACTGCGCGCGCAGGTCTCCGCCGAGACCGTCAACCTGAACGACCTGGTCAGCGGGATCATGAGCCGGCAGATCCGGCTGATCGTCACGTTCGGCTCGGTGGTCGGGCGTTACGGACTGGCCGGCGAGGGCCTGCTGGCACTGGCCAGTGCCTCGCTCGCGGAGCGGGCCGAGCGCATGGCCGACGGCATCTCCGGGTGCCGAGCTGTGCACGTGGACTGGCCGGCCTGGGCGGGCTCCGGCCTGGGCCAGCGGGACAGCCTGGTCGAGGAGCTGACCAGGTCCGGGGCCACGGCGATCGGGGTTCCGGAGGGCTCGCGGCTGCTGCTCAAGACTCTGGCCACGCCCGGCCTCCCCCGCCGCGTCGCGGTGCACGGCCGGGTCGGCGTCCCCGCGCCCGCCCCGCTGGCCGCTGCGACGTCACTGGGCGGCAGGTTCCTCGAGAACGTCCGGGTGCACTATCCCGGCGTCGAGCTCGTCTGCGAGGCCCGGCTGACCCTGCGGACCGATCCGTACCTGGCCGATCACCGGGTCGACGGCATGCCGGTGCTGCCCGCGGTCATGGCCCTGGAGGCGATGGCAGAGGCGGCCGCCGCGCTGGCCGGGCAGCCGCTGCGCCGCGTCACCGACGTCTCCATGGCCGCGCCGGTGGTGCTTCCGGCCGGAAGCGGCGAAGCGCAGGCCCTGATCCGGATCTGCGCGCTCGCCGACGGCGCGTCGGTGACGGCACGCCTCCAGTGCGAGGACAGCGGCTTCGCCACGGATCACTTTCAGGCCACGTTCCGCTCCGCGGACGATGCGGCGGCCGCGGCCCCGTCGCGGGCCGCGGGCCTGCCCGAGCTCGACGAAATGCCTGCCACGCATACCGGCATCGTCGACGGGACCGAGCTGTACGGGCCGATCTGCTTCCAGTCCGGGCGGTTCCGCCGCGCGGCGCTCCTTCCCGAGGTCACGTCGCGGTCCTGCCGCGCGCTGGTGCGCGGCGGCGACGGCCAGCCCTGGTTCGGCGAGCCGGAGGGGCGCGGCTCAAGAGGCGCCCCGCAGGCGAGCGGGGAACACTGCGACCCGGACGCCGGGAACGACACGAGCCTGATATTGGGCAGCCCGGGCCTGAACGACACGACCTGGCACGTGCTGCAGGCGTGCGTTCCGCACCGCCGGCTGATGCCGGCCGGCTGCGAGACCGTCGTGTTCAGCGGCCGGGAGGCCGACGGAGCCGTCGAGATCCGGGCCGTCGAGATCCGGCCCGCGTCGCTGCGCGGCGCGGTGCCCGGGCCGCGGCTGGCGGCGGCGGCAAGCTCGCCCGCGGCTCTCGTGATCCCGCCGCAGGGCGGCGCCATGGCGGCCCGGCCCTCGCCACAATCCGTTACCTATGTCTGGGATGTTGAGGCGGTCGATGCGGGCGGGCGGTCGCTGGTGACCTGGCGCGGGCTGCGCCTGCGGGACGCCGGGCCGCTGCCTCGCAACGCGGCCTGGCCGCCGTCGCTGCTTTCGGTCTACCTGGAGCGAAGCGCTGTGGCCCTTGGCCTGCACCCCGAGTTGCGGGTGAGGGCTGCGTGCGGCCTGCCAGACGGCGCGGGCCTGCGGCCCGCGGCGGCCGGGGCCGTCCCGCAGCCGTCACTACCCTCCGAGGTCGCGGCGACGCCGGGCAGCGGGGAACTCGAGGGGTTCGCGCTGAGCGTGCTGGCGCCCGAGGCGGCGGTCTGCAGCTGGGCGGCCGCCGTTCCAGGACCCTCTGGCGAGCCTGCCCCCGGCCCGGGCCTTGCGGATCTCGCGAACCAGGTGCGCAGCCTGCTGAGCGAGCCGCGAGCGGTCGTCAGCGCCCGGTTCAGGGCCGTCGCGGCGTGCCTGGCCCAGGCGGGCGCACCCGCGGTCTCGGCTGTCATGGCCGACGGGACCGCGGGTGCCGAGTGGCTGGTGCTGAGCGCGGCCGGGGGCACGCTCGCCTGCACGGTGGCGGAGATCAGCGGCGTCTCGTGCCCGGTGGCGATCGCCATCATGACCCCGGACGCCGGCCCGGGGCGCGGGCGAGGCGGTGCGCCGGGCGGGCGCGCGGAACGGCACAGCGTGGCGAGATCGTGAGGCCACGCCGCCTGTGTGCCTGGTCTGGCCCGGGGTGACCCCCTGGGCCGACGGTCGCCCGTTATGCGGCTTTTCGCCGTTTCCCGCGCGGGCTGGCCGTATGGTCGATCGGCCATCCACCCCCGTAGAGTGTGGTCGGTGGCCCATCGACCACAAATCCTTCGGGGAACTCTGCAGCCCCCAAATGTGGCGTTACACGGGTAAAACGGGCTGGGCGGCGCGGCGCGGGGATGCGCCCTTTCCGGCTGGGCGGGCGTGGTGTCACTATGGGAAACCGAACGGAATTCTGATCCGGAAGGCGGCCCCCGTGACCAGTCCGCATCCCGCCCCCATCGCCGGCGACCTCGACATGTCGCAGAACGCCTTCTGGGAGCAGCCGCACGCGCAGCGCCATGCCGCGTACGCGCGGCTGCGGGCCATGCAGCCGCCGCCGTTCTTCGAGCTGTCCGAGTCTCCCTTCGGTGACGACGACCGCGGCTACTACGCGCTGGTCCGGCACGCGGACGTGGCCGAGGCGAGCCGGAACCCCGAGCTGTTCTCCTCGGCCGCCGGCGCGACGAGCATGATCGATCTGCCGGTCGAGTTCAACGAGTACTTCGGCTCGATGATCAGCATGGACGATCCCCGCCACGCCCGGCTGCGCCGGATCGTGTCCCGCGCGTTCACCCCGAAGATGATCAAGAAGTTCGAGGACGACGTGCAGCGGACGGCCGCCGAGATCGTCGACGAGCTGCTGGTGACGGGCCCCTGCGACTTCGTGCAGCAGGTGTCCGCCCGCCTCCCGCTCAAGATCATCTGCGAGATGATGGGCATCGGCGACGAGCACTACGCGATGGTGCTCAAGAACACGAACATCATCCTGTCCGGCGCGGACCCCGAGTTCATCAGCGAGGACATGAACGAGGCCATCACCCAGATCCTCGCTTCGGGCCAGGAACTCGCCGAGCTGGTCACCGGCCTGGCCGAGCAGCGCCAGGCGGACGGGGGTGACGACCTGGTCTCGGCCCTGGCCAAGGCCAACATCGACGGCGAGCAGCTTACCCCGGCCGAGCTGGCCTCGTTCTTCATCCTGCTGGTGGTCGCGGGCAGCGAGACCACCCGGACCGCGATATCGCACTCGCTGGTCCTGCTCTCCGAGCACCCCGATCAGCGCGAGCTGCTGCTCGCCGACGTCGAGGGCCGGATCGGCCCCGCCGTCGAGGAGATCATCCGCTACGTCTCGCCGGTCATCTGGATGCGGCGCACGCTGACCCGGGACACGGTCATGAACGGGCACGCCTACCGCGAGGGCGACAAGACCATGCTCGTCTACCAGGCGGCCAACCGCGACGAGACCGTGTTCGCCGACCCGGATCGCTTCGACATCACCCGGTCGCCGAACCCGCACGTCGGGTTCGGCTCGGCGGGCCCGCACTTCTGCCTCGGCGCCCACCTGGCCAGACGGGAGATCAAGGCCATGCTGCGGGAGCTGCTGACGCGGGTCCCCGACATTCGCACGGCGGGCGAGCCCGACTACCTGCTGTCCAGCTTCATCAACGGCATCAAGCACCTGCCCTGCGAGTTCGGCGCCTGAAATCTGTCGCGTCGGTCTTCCCCGGCGCTACGCTCTGGCTCCCCGAGGCTTCGCTTTAGCGCTGGCGTTCCCGTGAGCCGCGGCTCAGGGGAACGCCAGCGCTGGTCCCGTGGGACCGGGCTACGCCTGGAAGATGGTGCTCACGAACACCCGCGCGTCGGCTCTAACCCGCGCCGTTCTCAGCCTCTGGGAGCCACAGGCCAGGGCGGCTTCGCCCCCGGTTCGGATTTGATGTCCTTGCCTTCGAGCCCTTGTGGCCCGGATGACGGGAACTCCGCGAATATGCCCGGGACCGGCGTAGGCTTGCAGTTTTGATAATAGAAGGTATACGTTCCCCAGAAGCGGTAGTAGATGTTGTCGAGGCCGATGGCGCCAAACTCATGAGCGGGCACCTTGATGGTAAGCGCCTTGTTCAGAGTATCGGTATGAGAGCGCGCGATGCCGCCACCCACCGTCGCGTCCGCGCCTGCAAAGATCACGCTGGTCTTAACTGTAACCGATGCGTTTATCGAGTAGGTAACCTGCGAACTAGTAGAGATCTGGACCTGAAGCATGGCACTGCTGCCAGTCTTGTTGTGAGCCCATCCCCAGGCTTTGGGAGCCCCGTCGCCCAGGTCGGTTCGGTCATGGCGGGTCACCTTGAATTTCTGGCTGATGAGTATGCAACTCCTTGGGATGTCCGGCGTGGTCGCTGGCGCTGCGCTTGATGCCGTACTAATCGGATCGGCATTTGCGACCGCACTCGTCGCAAATGCCGTGCCCGTGGTCATGACCGCCGCCGCCACCACCGCGGCAAGTCTGTGCGCTGTACGCATGTTTCCTCCAGTTACCGATCGGTCTTAGCCGCGGCGGATAGCGCGCAAGAGCTTTGGGAGGGACAACTACGCTGGCCGCCACGGGCAGAGCAGTCACCAGGTCGCCACCGACATCCCGTTGATCCGCCGCCGGCCAATTGGTGACTCTTGTCCTCTTAGTTCGGAAACCATAAATTGTGCCTGTATCACCGAGATATCATCGGCGTATCGTGCCCGCTGGGTTGCTGCGGATGGAGGAGGAGTGATGGCAGGCGAGCTGGAGTTCTGCCTGTTAGGCCCGCTCGTTGTGCGATCGGGCGGGGCGGTCGTGCCGGTGCGGCAGGCCAAGCAGCGGGTGCTGCTGGCGGCGCTGCTGCTAGATGCGAACCGGGCCGTTGGCGTTGATGCCCTGGCCGAGGCCATGTGGGGCACCACCCTGCCGCCATCGGCACCAACTACGGTGCGGAATTACGTCAAACGGCTGCGGGACGCGCTGGGAGACGCGGGGCGGGCTCGGATCAGCAGTCAGCCGCGGGGCTACTCGATGCAGGTGAGTCCCGGCGAGCTGGATGTCCGCCGGTTCGAGGTCTTGCTGGAGGCGGCGCGCGGCGCGGCGCGCAATGGGTTGTGGGCCAGGGCAGCAGACCAGGCAGGTGCTGCCCTCGCGCTATGGCAGGGTGAGGCGCTCGCGGATATAGATTCAGATTTGCTCAGGCAGCGGGAGGTGTCCCGCCTGGCGGAGATGCGGCTGTATGCGCAGGAAATCTGCTTCGACGCCGCAGTTCATCTGGGCCGTCAGGCTGAGGTGATCGGTGAACTGCGCCAGCATGTCAGCGCTCATCCGCTTCGGGAGCGCTTCCACGCGCTGCTGATGTTTGCGCTGTATCGCGATGGCCGTCAGGCCGAGGCGCTGGCGGCCTACCAGCATGCCTACCGGGTGCTGGCTGATGAGCTCGCCGCCGAACCAGGAATCGAGCTGCGCCAGCTGCACCAGCGCATCCTCACCGGCGAACCTGCTTTCGGCGTGACCGAGTCGGCATCTGCCCCGGCTCAGACACCAAGCGGAAACCCGGTCGGAAAGGCATCGCCAGGGCCCGCTGCCGATCACGTGCCGCCCGCACCACGGCAGGCGCCCGGGGCGGGGGCAGGCGCGGTGCCGCGGCAGCTGCCTGCCGCGGTCGGCTGCTTTACCGGCCGCGACAGTGAGCTGGCCGCGCTGACGGCCCTGCTCGATGCGCGGCCAGGAGCCCGGCCGCGCGCGATGGTGATCTCGGCGATCGGCGGCACGGCGGGGGTGGGCAAGACCGCCCTGGCCGTGCACTGGGCCCACCAGGTCGCCGGGCGGTTCCCCGACGGGCAGCTGTATGTGAACCTGCGCGGCTACGGCCCCGGCCCGCCGGTGCCCGCCACGGACGCGCTGGCCGCCTTCTTGCGCTCGCTCGGCGTGCCCGGCCAGGACATCCCGCCAGAAGCAGACGAGCGCGCCGCCCGCTACCGCAGCCTGCTGGCCGGCAAACAGGTGCTGATCGTGCTGGACAACGCCGGATCAGCCGACCAGGTCCGGCCGCTGCTGCCCGGCACCCCCACCTGCACCGTGGTGGTGACCAGCCGGGATGCCCTGGCCGGGCTGGTGGCCAGGGACGGCGCTGCCCGCCTGGACCTGGACCTGCTCCCGCCGGCCGAGGCGGTCGCCCTGCTGCAGACGCTGATCGGCCCACGGGCAGACGCCGAACCCGAGGCCGTCGCCGAACTGGCCGATCAATGCTGCCGGCTGCCGCTGGCGCTGCGGGTGGCGGCCGAGCTGGCCGCCGGCCGCCCGGCCGCCTCGCTGGCCGGGCTTACCGTAGAGCTGGCCGACCTGCGCACCCGGCTGGACCTGCTGGGCGTTGGCGAGGACCCCCGCACCCAGGTGCGGGCCGTGTTCTCCTGGTCCTGCCGCCAGCTTGACGCCGATGCCGCCCGGGCCTTCCGGCTGGCCGGCCTGCATCCCGGCCCCGACCTCGAGCCGTATGCGGCCGCGGCCCTGTCCGGCGCGGCGCTGCCGCAGGCCCGCCGGGTGCTGGAGGTGCTGGCCCGCGCGCACCTGATCTGCCCGGCCGCACCGGGCCGGTACGTCATGCACGACCTGCTGCAGGCTTACGCCCGCGAACTGTCCGCCGCCGTGGATGGCGCGCAGGAGCAGCACGCGGCGCTGACCCGCCTGTTCGATCATTACCTGCACACCGCCGCCGCGGCGATGGACACCTTGTTTCCCGCCGAACACCACCGCCGTCCCCGCATCCCCCAACCCGATACCCCGGTGCCGCCGCTGGCCGATCCGACCGCCGCACGGCAATGGCTCGATGGCGAACGCCCCGCGCTGGTGGCCGCCGCCGCGCACACCGCCGCCCGCGGCTGGCCCGGCCATGCCACCCGGCTCTCCGCCGCCCTCTCCAGTTACCTAACCGACGGCGGTCACATCCCCGAGGCCGTCACCGTCTTCGGTCACGCGCTCGGTGCCGCCCGCCGTACCGGTGACCGCGCCGCCGAGGCAACGGCCCTCAACCAGATCGGCAACGTCGACTGGCAGCAAGGCCGCATTCAGCAGGCCAGTGACCACTACCGGCAGGCGATGGCCCTGTACCGTGCGGCCGGCGACCGGGCCGGTGAGGCTCGCGTGCTGGCCAACCTAGGCCTTGCTGTGATGGAGTTGGGCCGCTACGCACAAGCCGCCCGCCATCAGCAGGAAGCCGTCGCCATGTACCGCGACATCGGCGACCGTTTCGGCGAGGCCCGCGCGCTCGGCAGCCTCGGCTGGGCCCGACAACTGCAAGGCCGCTACCAGGACGCGGCCGGCTACTACCAGCAGTCCCTGGACCTATCCCGCGAGATCGGCGATCGTCTGGGGGAAGCCTGGGCGCTGGCCAGCCTCGGCATTGCCGACCTGCGGCTGTGCCGCTACCAGCACGCGGCCGGATACCTGGAGCAGGCCATAGCCATGCTCCAGGAAATGGGCGACACAAGAGGCGGATCTGAGTCCATGGTCAGGCTCGGCGATGTTTACCTGGGGCTCGGCTGCTACGAGCAAGCGGCCGGGAACTTCGAGCAGGCCCTGGCCATGTCTCGCGAGATCGGCCATCGGGTTGTGGAAGCCGACGCCCTCAACGGCCTCGGGGACGTTTTCTTCCGAACAGGTGAAGCCGATAAGGCACGTGCCCACCACTCCACCGCTCTCCGGCTCGCATCCGAGACTGGAGTGCCACGGGAACAGGCCCGCGCGCACAGCGGTCTC
>DASYXX010000894.1:0-9412 GCA_035934395.1 Streptosporangiaceae bacterium | reverse complement strand
TGCCGCCCGGCCAGCGGGTGACGATCCTGGCGGGCCGCCTCGTCCGCGAGGGCGTCCTGCAGCAGACCGCGCTCAGCCCGGTCGACGCCTCGTGCGCGCCGGCCCGGGCCGCCGCGCTGGCCGACGCCGCGCTCGCGGTCGCCCGCCGCTGCGAGGAACTCGCTGACCGCGGCGTGCCCCCCGCCACCATCGAGGACCAGGACTTCTCGGCGCTGCTGCGGGCCAAGAACGAGGCCGTGACGCCGCAGGACGTGCGGTCAAGCCAGGACGAGCTGCTGGCCAGGCTCGACGCCCTGGAGGCCCAGCTGACCGAGCCACGTCAGCCAGGTCCTGGCGCTGGGGAAGCACGGGGGGCACCGACGTGAGCGAGCCGGAGGGGCGCGGCGCCGCCTGGACTGAGGAGCGAGCGACGGAGGAGCGAGCGACGAGGGAAGGCGGTGCCTCAAGGGCGCCCCGGAGGCGTGCGGGAGACACTGCCATGACGACGTGGGCTCAGCCGGAGTACACCGACGTGGCCGAGGTGCGCGGGCCGCTGCTGGTCGTCCGCGGCGTGCACGGCGTCGGCTGGGACGAGTTCGCCACGATCAGGGTGGCCGGCCTGGGACCACTCCGCCACGGGCTGGTGCTGGAGGCCGACGGCGACCTGGCCGTCGTGCAGGTGCTCGAGGGCACCGCGGGCCTGAACCCGGCCGCCACCCGGGTCGAGTTCAGCGGCAGCCCGCTGCGGATCCCGGTCGGCCCTGGGTGGCTCGGCCGCGTGTGCAACGGGCGCGGCGAGCAAGCGGACGGCGGCCCGCCGGTCACCGGCGACCGGACAGCGCCGGTGGCCGGGTTCCCGATCAACCCGGCGGCGCGCGAGCCGCCGGCGGAGCCGGTGCTCACCGGCGTGTCGGCGATCGACGCGCTGACCACGCTCGTCCGCGGCCAGAAGCTGCCGATCTTCTCGGTGGCGGGCCTGCCGCACCTCGAGCTGGCCGCGCAGGTGGCGGCCCAGGCGTCCGCGGGCGGGCAGCCGTTCAGCGTGATCTTCGCGGCCATGGGGCTGACGTACGCCGACGCCGACGCGGTCCGCGCCGTGCTCGAGGACCGGTCCGCGGCGGGCGAGCTGGTGCTGCTGCTGAACCTGGCCGACGCCCCGGTGATCGAGAGGATCCTGACCCCCCGGGTCGCGCTCACCGTCGCTGAGGACCTCGCGTTCCGGCTGGGACGGCATGTGCTCGTGGTCATGGCCGATATGACGAGCTACTGCGAGGCGCTGCGGGAGGTCTCGGCGGCCCGCGGCGAGATTCCCGCCCGCCGTGCCTACCCTGGCTACCTGTACAGCGACCTGGCATCGCTGTACGAGCGGTGCGGGCGGATCCGCGGGCGGCCGGGCTCGCTCACCCTGGTGCCCGTGCTGACCATGCCCGCGGGCGACATCACCCACCCCGTGCCCGACCTGACCGGCTACATCACCGAGGGCCAGGTCGTGCTGTCGCCGGAACTGCACGCGCGCGGCATCTACCCGCCCGTGGACGAGCTTGCCTCGCTGTCCCGGCTGATGCGCCAGGGCGCGGGCCTCGGGCGCACGAGGGCCGATCACCTCGACGTCGCCGCGCAGACCCTGGCCGCCCTGGCGTCGGCGCGGCGGGCCAGGGAGCTTGCCGAGCTGATCGGCATCGGGGCGCTCAGCCCGTCCGACCTTCGGTACCAGGACCTGGAGCGCGCCTTCGAGAACGACCTGGTGAACCAGGGCCAAGGTGAGAACCGGAGCCTGGAGGAGACGCTCCGGCGGGCCTGGCGGGTGCTCGGCATCCTGCCCCGGCGGGACCTGTCCATGCTGCCGGCCGAGGCTCTCGACGCGTACTATCCCGACGGCGACCGAGCCGAGGCCGACCGGTGACCGGGCGCAGGCTCGCCGTGCCCCCCGGGCGAGCGGGCCGCCTGCGGCTGGAGCGCCGCCTGCAGGTAGCCCGGCGCGGCGCCGACCTGCTCGACCGCAAGCTGCGCATCCTCCAGCGCGAGCTGCCAGCGCTGCGCACTGAAGCCGCGCGCGCCGCCCGGGACTGGAAGCAATGCGCTGCCGATGCGGACCGGTGGCTGCTGCGGGCGGCGCTGCTGGGTGGCCAGCGTGCGATCCGGCTCGCCGGCGACGTTGCCCCTGCTGAGATTGACATCGGGTACGCGGTGACCGTGGGGGTGCGCCATCCGGCGACGTGTGCATGCGCGTTTCCCCCGCCACAGGGCTGGGCGGGTCCCACCGTCGGCGCGGCCAGGCAGGCGCACCAGGTTGCGCTCGAGGCGGCCGCCCGGTCGGCCGCCGCGTCGGCGGCGCTGCGGATCATGGAGGCCGAGGCGGCGGCGACCCGGCTGCGGCTGCGGGCGGTAAAAGACCGGTGGATTCCGCTCCTGGAACAGGCAAGAGCCGAGGTGGCGCTCGCCCTAGATGAGCAGGAACGAGCCGACGGAGCCCGGCTCCGGCTCGCTGCGCGCGAGAGCGGACCAAAGACCCTAACGTCACAGCCACCGCGTCGGCGCTGACCTTCGGCTTTCCCCGAGGGACCTATGTCCTCTGGCCCAGGTGACCGCGCATGATGTCAGGTGAATACATGAGGCAGCTGCGGCAAGCAGCACACGGCCCGGCCACAGGTCACCGCGCGCGGGCGGCCGCGAACGGACAGAGCGCTCCGGCCGCTGCTAGGACGGCTGCGCCGACCCCCGATCCGCTCGAGCCGCTGGGGCAGCTGTTCCGGGACTTGCACAGCTCGGCGGATGGCCTGTCGGAGGGCGAGGCGTCGCGGCGGCTTGAGGTCTCGGGGCCGAACGAGCTGTCCCGGCGCAGGGGGCGGTCTGGCCCTTCAGCCGACTGGTACACGCCTGGAGCTACCCGCTGTGGTACCTGTGGCGGCCCTACATCGTCTACCGCAGCCGCCGCGCCACCCCGCCCGCCGAGCCCGGCACCGGCGGCCGCCGCTGGCGGAAGATCGGCGTCCCCTACTGACCGCCTGGGCTGCCTTGCTGACCGTCAGCAGGATCGCCGCGTCATCCGTCTCACATGACATCCGGGACGACGATCGTGCCGGCGGTGCCGTCCAGCAGGGCGGCGGCGTCGTCGAGCCGGCCGATCGCGGCCATCGTGCCGGTCTTCTCCACGAAACGGCACACCGCCTCCACCTTCGGGCCCATCGAGCCGGCCGGGAACGACCGGGCGCGCAGCTCGCGGGGCGTGGTCCGGCGGATGGGCCGGTCCTGCGGGGTCCCGTACCCGTCGATCACGGCCTCGACGTCGGTCAGCAGCAGCAGCGCGCTGGCCTCGACCGCCTGGGCCAGCAGCGCCGCGGTCAGGTCCTTATCCACGACGGCCTCGACCCCGCGGAACCGGCGGGGACCGTCGGCCACCACCGGCACCCCGCCGCCGCCCGCGCAGACCACGATCACGCCCCGGCTCACCAGCACCCTGATCATGTCCCGCTCGAGCAGGCCGATCGGCTCCGGGGACGGCACCACCCGCCGCCAGGCCTTCCCATCCTCGCGCACGTCCCAGCCCTGGTCCATCGCGAGCCTCAGCGCGGTGGCCTTGTCGTAGACAGGGCCGACGAACTTGCTGGGGTGGGCGAAGGCCGGGTCGCGCGGGTGGACCACCGTGCGGCAGATGAGGCAGGCGGCGGGCTTGCCCGCCCCGGCGCCCTGCAGGGCCTGGACCAGCCAGTACCCGATCATGCCCTGGGTCTGGGCGCCGAGGACGTCGAACGGGTAGGGCCGGGAGAGCGCCGGGTCGCCGGCGCTCTCCACGGCGAGCACCCCGACCTGCGGGCCGTTGCCGTGCGTGACGATCAGGTCGTGGTCGCGCAGCAGCGGGCCGAGCGCGTCGACCGCGCTGGCGACGTGGTGCTCCTGGATGTCGGCATCGGGACGCTCGCCGCGCTCTAGCAGCGCGTTGCCGCCCAGGGCGACGACGATCCTCATACGGTGCCTCCCCGCTCGCTCACTCCGCGCTCCCCCGGCTCATTCCCTCACTCCGATCGTGGCCAGCATGAGCGCCTTGATCGTGTGCATGCGGTTGGCCGCCTGCTCGAAGACGACCGACTGCGGCGACTCGAACACCTCCTCGGTGACCTCGAGCGCCTCCAGGCCGCGCCGGTCGTAGACCTGACGCCCGATCTCGGTCTCGTGGTTGTGCAGCGCGGGCAGGCAGTGCATGAACCTCACGTCAGGATTCCCGGTGGCCGCCATGACCTCCGCGTTGACCTGGTAGGGAAGGAGCTGGTCGATGCGCCTGTCCCACTCGCCGGCGGGCTCGCCCATCGACAGCCAGACATCGGTGTAGAGGAAGTCCGCACCGCGGACCCCGGCGGCGACCTCGTCGGTGATGGTCAGCCGGGCCCCGGAGTCCTCGGCCAGCCCCGCGGCGATCTCCCACACCGCCGCGGACGGCTCCAGCGCGTCGGCGGTGCAGATCCGGACGTCCATGCCCAGCATGGCGCCGGTCACCAGCAGCGAGTTCGCCACGTTGTTGCGTCCGTCGCCGAGGTAGCAGAGCGTCACGTCACGCAGCCGCCTGCGCGGGTGGTCCGCCGCAATGCAGTCGCGCATGGTCAGGACGTCGGCCAGCATCTGGGTCGGGTGCCAGGTGTCGGTCAGCCCGTTCCACACCGGGACCCCGGCGTGCGCGCCCAGGATCTCCACGGCCTCCTGGGAGGAGCCTCGGTACTCGATGCCGTCGTACATCCGGCCCAGCACCCGCGCGGTGTCCTTCATCGACTCCTTGTAGCCGAGCTGGGACTCGTCCGGCCCGATGTAGGTGACGTGCGCGCCCTCGTCGTGGGCGGCCACCTCGAAGGCGGACCTGGTCCTCGTCGAGGCCTTCTCGAAGATCAGCGCGATGTTCCGGCCCGCGAGCCGGTGCTGGTGGAAGCCCATCTCCTTGGCCCGCCGGGCCCGGTCACCGAGGTCCACCAGGTACAGGAACTCATCGGCGGTCAGGTCGATCTCCTTCAGCAGGCTGCGCCCGCGCAGGCGGCTGGAGTTCATGGTCTGGGCGTGCAGGTTCATCGTGTCCTCTCCTCTTCGCGGAGCTTGCTCCCGCAGTCTGATTTGAAGGGGGGTCGTCCCCTATAGGCCTAGGGCAAACACAGCGATCACGCGGGATCGCGTTCTATCGGGCAGGTCATGCAGCGCGGGCCGCCCCGGCCCCGGCCGAGCTCCTCGCCGGGAACGGTGATCACCTCGATCCCGTGCTTGCGCAGCATGGTGTTGGTGGCAACGTTGCGCTCGTAGCCGACGATGACGCCGGGCGCCACGGCCAGGTAGTTGTTCCCGTCGTCCCACTGCTCGCGCTGCGCGGCCCTGATGTCCTCGTCGGTCGTGAGCACGGTCACCTTGTCGACGTCCAGGGCCTGGGCGAGCACGTCCCAGAGGCTGCGGTTGCGGGTGACGCGCAGCTCGTCCTTCTCGTCGCCCGCGGTGACCGTCCACGACCGCAGGTCCTGCCCGAGGTAGGGGTAGAGGACGAACACGCCGCGGTCGATCATGGTCATGACCGTGTCGAGGTGCATCATCGCGTGGGACTGCGGCAGCTCGATGGCGATCACGGTGGCGGCCTGGCCGCCGTCGATGAAGGCGCGGGCGAGGATCTCCACCGCCATCGGGGTGGTCCGCTCGCCCATGCCGATCAGCACGGCCCGGTGGCCGATGACGTGCACGTCGCCGCCCTCGACCGTGGCCGGCAGGTGGATGGCGTCGTCGTCGCCGTAGTAGGTGACGAAGTCGGCCCCGGCGAACAGCGGATGGTAGCGGTAGATCGCCCGGATGTGCAGCGTCTCGCGCTGGCGGGCGGGTTTGGCCATCGGGTTCACCGACACGCCGCGGTACACCCAGCAGGAGTTGTCCCGGGGGAACAGGTGGTTGGGCAGCGGCGGGAGCACGAAGTCGTCGGCCTGCAGCATGTCCCACTTCAGGCTCTGGGCCTGCAGCGGCCGCAGGTCCGCCTTCAGCACGCCGCCGACCAGGTACTCCGCCAGGCTGGCCCCGTCGAGGTCGTCGGCCAGCCGCCGGAACGGCCGCACCAGGGCCGGGCCGAGGAACTCCGGCGTGCACACCCGGTCGAGGATGAACTCCCGGCCGGCGGGCAGGTCGAGGGTCTCGGCGAGCAGCTGGCCGAAGTAGTGCACGGTGACCCCGCGGTCGCGGAGGGTCTCGGCGAACACGTCGTGCTCTTCCTTGGCCCGCCTCGCCCACATCACGTCGTCGAACAGCAGGCCGCCGATGTTCTGCGGGGTGAGCCGGGACAGCTCCAGGCCCGGCCGGTGCAAGATGACCTGGCGGAGCTGTCCCACCTCCGACTGGACATTGAAGCTCATCGTCCAGCCTCAACTTCCGGTGCGTCCGCGGGGGGTGCCACGTGGCCGGCGCGCTCCCGCCCGGCCTTGACGAAGGCATAGATGACGACGCCGGCCAGCACCAGGATCATGGCCTGATAGACGGCCGCCCATCCCGCCGCGAACGTGACCCACATCGAGAACAGCACGCCGGCCCCGGCTATCGACAGGTCGCGGGCCAGCAGCCAGCCCTGCACCCGGCGGCGCCGCGAGACCAGGTAGGAGAGCTGCGCGCAGGCCGAGAAGAGGTACGGGATGGCCACCGTGACCACAGTCAGGGCGACCAGGTCGGTGAACACCGTCAGCCCGGTGCTGGTGTTGTAGCTCCACAGCATGAGCAGCGACGGCAGCAGGGCGGCCAGCACGATGCCGAACCATGCCGTGTCTTTCCGGTCACTCCAGCTGAAGAACCTCGGGAACAGGCCGTCGTCGGCGACCGCCCGCGACACCTCGGCGGTGACCAGCGTCCAGCCGTTCAGCGCCCCGATGCCCGAGACCACGGCCAGCGCGGCGACCAGCTTCCCGGCCCAGACTCCGTGAGTGAAGATCGCCTCGAACGCCGGGACGAACGGCGCGGTGCTGGAGGCCAGCGCGTGGTGCGGAACCAGGCCCATGACCGCGGCCGCCACCAGCATGTACAGGATCGCGCTGGCCGCGGTGCCGAGCAGCGAGGCGCGGCCGACGTTCTTGCGTGGATTCTGCACCCGCTTGGCGGTGATGGCCGCGACCTCAACGCCGATGAACGAGAACAGCGCCACCCCGGCCGCGATCCCGATCGCGCTGTACAGGCTGCCGCCCGAGGCGTTGAACGGGCCGAAGTTGGCCTTGGCGACGAAGAACCAGCCGACGACGCCGACGAACAGCAGCGGCAGGAACTTGAGCACGACCGTGAGGTTCTGGAACCAGGCCATCTGCCTGACTCCGGCCAGGTTCACCACGGCCGGGATCCAGAGGCCGGCCAGCGCGATGCCCCAGTTGCCCATGCCGGACGGGCTGATGCCGAACAGGGCGTCGACGTAGAGGACCCAGGCCGCCACGATCGCCGCGTTGCCGGCCCAGGCCTGGATCCAGTAGCACCAGCCGGTGAGGTAGCCGGCGAAGTCGCCGAACTCGTGCCGTGCGTAGGCGTACAGCCCGCCGTTGGAGTTCGGCACGCGCCGGGTGAGCTGGCCAAACAGGACCGCGAGCAGCATCGCCCCGACGGCGATCACCGCCAGCGTGGCCAGAGAGCTGGTGCCTGCCTTGGCCAGCACGGCCGGCATCGCGAACACCCCGGTCCCGATGATGCTGCCGATGACCAGGCCGGTGGCGGAGGTGAGGCCCAGCGCGCGGGCCTTCTGCTCGTTTCGCGGCGACATCTGCTGAAGCCTCCCGCGCGGAACGCGGGGGCCTACATGGATGGACATTGAACCCTCCCCAGGTTCGTTGCCAGGTCAGCCCGCTTATGGGCGGGCCTGGTGCGATTTGCCTAACCATGCGTCACGCTGCCGCGCCGCGGACGGCGATCACAGGGACGTAGGTCCCCCCGGCCGCAGCGAAGGTCACCTGGCTCGGCCGTCCGGGCAGGCCAGGTCCTGCGTCCCGCCCGGCCAGGGACCTTCGGCTCTTACGTCTGCCCGCCCGGCTGGCCATGCTGTTATCGGCACGAATTCGAACAGCTTGAGAACTCAGGAGCTGAGATGTCCGGAATCCTGGTCGGGGTGGACGGCTCATACCATTCGCGCGCCGCCCTCAGCTGGGCGGTGCGCGAGGCCGCGCAGCACCATTCCCCGCTCACCGTCATGACCGTTTACTCGGAGCCGCCTCGCCCGGCCACCGGAATCTACTGGGGCATTCATGACTACGCGGAGGAGAGTTTTGACGCGGAGACCACGCGGAAGGCGGTCGCGCAACTCGCGGACGACGTCGCCAGCGAGACCGGCGAGAGCCCGACCGAGATCACCGTGAACGTGGCCAGGGGGGATGTGGCCGCAGAACTGCTCAGGGCCTCCCGCGACGCCGACATGCTCGTCGTAGGGTCACGGGGCACCGGCGGGTTCGCCGGACTCCTGATGGGCTCGGTGAGCAGCAAGGTCGCGCACCACGCGAAGTGCCCCGTCGTGGTCATCCGCACATGACAGGCACGACGCGTGCCCGGGAAGGTGTCAGCCATGAAGATCGAGATTGTGCACCCGGTAACAGAGGCTGAAAAGGAGCTCGCCGGCGTGGCGACGCCTGGCGGCCGCATCATCGTCGGCATCGACGACTCGCCGGGAGGCCAGGCTGCGCTGCGCCTGGCCGTCGCTCAGGCCAGGAGCAGCAACGCGCGGCTCGTCGCGGTCCGGTCATGGGCACTGGGGCTGCCCCGGCACGGTGGCCTCCGGCACCGGCGCCTGGGCCCGGTCCATCCGCACGTCGTGCTGCACTGGGACCGGACCATGCAGACCGAGGCGTCGAGGGATTTCGTCGACGACTGCTTCGCGGACGCCGTGGGCGGCATCCCCCGGGATGTGGCCCTCACGGTCAAGACGCCAGAGGGCGAGCCCGGAGCGGCGCTGGCCGGCATCGCGACGGCCGAGGGCGACGTGATCGTCGTGGGGCAGGAGGCCCCGCTGACCGTCCGGCGGGTCCTGCACGGCTCGGTCAGCCGGTACTGCCGCAAGCACGCGCGCTGCCCGGTCGTGGCCGTACCCGGCGAGGAGCCCCATGCCGATGCGAAGGCTTCATGAGCGTGCCCCTACGCTAACCTCCGTAGGCCACACCTGATCACGAACCGGGGTCATGCCATGTCTGATACCAGCGATCGGCGGCCAGTGCTGGAGGACCTGGACGAGACGGAATGCCTGCGGCTGATCACGCCGGGCGGCATCGGCCGGATCGCGTACACGGGCCGGTATGGCCCGACGGTGTTTCCCGTCAACTACAGGCTGCATGCAGGAACCATCGTGTTCCGCACCGCCCAGGACAGCCCCACGGATGAGGATCTCCGTACCGGCATCGCCCACGCCGAGTACAAGGTCGCCTTCGAGATCGATGAGATCGACCTCGCTGCGCGGGAGGGCTGGAGTGTCCTGGTC
>DASYXX010000871.1:0-3298 GCA_035934395.1 Streptosporangiaceae bacterium | reverse complement strand
CGACCATCAGCGCCCGGATCGCCTCCACCGCGCCGTCCCGGCCCTTGGGTCGCCCGGCCGCCCGCCCCGACTGCGCGGCGCGGGCCGCGCTCACCGCATCCAGCGGGTCAGATTTGCCGTTGCGGCGGCGGTCCTGCCGGTCCGACCGGTCTACCTCCACGACCTGGATACCAGCGGCGGCCAGGTGCCGGGCCAGGCCCGCACCGTAACTGCCGGTCCCCTCGATGCCTACCAGGACGAGGGTCCCGAATCCGGCCAGCCAGGTCAGCAGGCTGGCGTACCCGGCCGCGGTGGGGGGAACTCCTGCACGCCGAGCAGCCCGCCGACAGGATCCAGCGCGGCCGCGACATGCACGTCGGCATGGGTGTCCACGCCGCCGGTGACGGCGCGTGTCTCTACGATGGTCATGTCATCCCTTTTCTGTGGTCGAGGGATGGCACGCACCCGCTGGCCGCCGGATCTGTGAACCCCGGCCTCTTGCCCAGGACGGGCAGAACAGGACGGCACCGCCGGTGGGTGCCGGATAAACCTGGGGCCCGGCCGGCAGATCGATTCGAAGGACAACCGAGCGGCGTCAGCCGATTCGGAGGCCAGGCCGGGACCCAGGCCCCGACCCTACGCCCAGACCGCCACGAACCACGGAAGCAGGGCCGGAAGCACTAAACCCATCCTCCCTGCCGACTCGGTGCGCGGCATAAGTAAGTAGGTAGAGTCGCTGATCGACAGCCAGATCAACCTGATATGTGCGCTGCTTCAGACGGCCCCTCAGGGATGCTCTGGGGCGGTAACGCGAGGGTGATTGGTATCTCGGGTGCTGTGCTGGCCGCGTAGGCCTTTTCGGAGCGGGCCGACCGGGCGGGGAGGCGTCGGGCGTATAGCGTGGCCGGTGCCGCCGGAGGGCTTGCCGCGGTCGGGCTGCCGGAGATCCCGGTGACCAGCGGGGCCGGCTGGAGGTGATCGTCCTGCCGTGAGGAGCTGGCTGTCCGGTGCGTGTCTCGCGGGGGTTCCGGGTCGTCGGCACCACTGCGCCTTGCCCCCGGGTCGCCGCACGGCGCGCGTGATCTTCGCGACGGGGCCGCTGCGCAGTAGCCTGTGACGGTGGCCGAGCCGGATGCGATCCGCACGCCCGATCAGCGGGTCCGGGTGTTCGTGAGCTCGACGCTGGGTGAGCTGGCTGCCGAGCGTCAGGCGGTGCGGGACGCGGTGACCAGCCTGCGGCTGGTGCCGGTGCTGTTCGAGCTGGGCGCCCGGCCGCACCCGGCCAGGAACGTGTACCAGGCGTACCTGGCGCAAAGCCAGGTCTTCGTGGGCATCTACTGGCAGAGTTACGGCTGGGTCGCGCCGGGTGAGCAGGTCTCCGGGCTGGAGGATGAGTACCAGCTGTCGGCCGGGCTGCCCCGGCTGATCTACGTCAAGGGCCCGGCGCCGGACCGGGAGCCGCGGCTGGCGGCGCTGCTGGACCGGATCCGGGATGAGGGCGGCGTCTCCTACCAGCATTTCTCCGATCCCGCCGGGCTGCAGCAGCTGGTCGAGAACGACCTGGCGGTGCTGCTGAGCGAGCGGTTCGAGCTGACCCGGCCGGGTCAGGCCGCGGCGGGCGGCGGGCCGGGGGCCGGGGCGCTGCCGGTGCCGGCCACGCCGCTGCTGGGCCGCGAGCAGGAGGCCGCCGAGATCGACGACCTGGTCGCCCGGGAGGGGGTGCGGCTGGTGACGTTGACCGGTCCGGGCGGGGTGGGGAAGACCCGGCTGATGATGGAGGCGGCGCGGCGGCTCGGCCCGGGTTTCGCCGACGGGGTGCGGTTCGTCGAGCTGGCCGCCGTGTCGGCGGCGGACCTGGTGGCGCCCGCGATCGCCGCGGGGCTTGGGTTGAACACGTCGGGTGGGCAGCTGACCGCCGACTTGGAGGCGTACCTGCGGCCCCGGCGGCTGCTGCTGGCGCTGGACAACTTCGAGCAGGTGATCGGGGCGGCGGCGCTGCTAGCCGGGCTGCTGGCCGTTGCTCCGGGCCTGGTGGTGCTCGCGACCAGCCGGGCGGTGCTCCGGCTGTCGGGCGAGCACGAGTTCGCGGTACCGCCGCTGCCGGTCCCGCCCGTCGGCGCGGACCTGGACCCCGGACAGCTGCGGCGCTACGCCTCGGTGAGCCTGTTCACCGAGCGAGCGCACGCCGCGGCTCTCGACTTCGAGCTGACGAGTGGCAACGCGGCGGCGGTGGCGGAGATCTGCCGCCGGCTGGACGGGCTGCCGCTGGCCATCGAGCTGGCCGCGGCCCGGGTCCGGCTGCTGCCACCGCCGGCGTTGCTGTCGCGGCTGGACCACAGGTTCAGCCTGCTGACCGGCGGGGCCCGCGACCTGCCCGAGCGGCAGCAGGCACTGCGCAACACCCTGGACTGGAGCTTCGGACTGCTGACCGCCGGCGAGCAGGCACTGTTCGCCCGGCTGGGCGTGTTCGCGGGCTCGTTCACCCTGCCCGCGGCCGAAGCCATCGGCACCAAGTCCCCGGAGGAGGGCCAGGCCGAGGGGGCGGGGCAGGTGATAGACACGCTGGGCGCGCTGGTGGACAGCAGCCTGATCCGGCCGCAAACCCGCCGCGACCAGCCGCGGTTCGCGCTGCTGGAGACCATCCGGGAGTACGCGCTGGAACGCCTCGCGGACTCCGGCGACTGGGCGCAGGCGCACGACCGGCACGCCGCCTATTTCCTGGCCCTAGCCGAGCCGGCCGCAGCCGACCTCGCCGGCCCGGGGCTGCTGGCGTGGCTGGACCGGCTGGAGACCGAGCACGACAACCTGTGGGCCGCGATCTCCTGGCTGGCCGCCCACGGCCCGCTCGAACACGCCGTGTACCTGTACGCGGCGACCGCTAGGTTCTGGTGGCTGCGCGGCCACGCCCCAGAGTATGCCCGCCTGGGCGACGACCTCGTGGCCGGCAGCAAGGACATGCCGCCCCGCCAGCAAGCGATGGTGCTGATCCAAGCCGGCTCCGCCTTCGCAGCCAATGGAGATCTGGCCCGGGGGCAGCAACTGGCCGAGCAGACCCTGGCGTTGTACGAGCAGGACAACGAACGGCTGGCGCTGTCGGTGACGATGAACGTGCTAGCCCTGGCCGCCCTGGGCCACCTGGCGGGACTCCGCCATGATTACGCCGGGGCCGGCAAACTCCTCGATGAGGGCCAGGCCCTGCTGCGGGAGTTCCGCGACGACGACCTCGCCGGATATGACCGTCTTCAGTATCGGCTGGCCAGAGTCCTGGTGGATAACTTCCTCGGCCAGGTCCGGCTCAGCCAGGACAATAACGATGCTG
>DASYXX010000822.1:0-5521 GCA_035934395.1 Streptosporangiaceae bacterium | reverse complement strand
GATGTGCGGAGCGGTCGGGAAGTCCGGCTCGCCGATCTCCAGGTGGATGATCGCGGCCCCGGCAGCCTCCATGGCCTTCGCGCGGGCCAGCACCTCGAACGCGGACTCGGTGCCGAGCCTGCCCATGCGGTCTGCCAGGGAGAATGTCACCATGGCCCCGATGATACGGCTGCGCTCGTTTGGCCGTAAGGGTCGGGAGTTCCACAGTGTGACCAGCTTGCGGCCGGCTCTTGCCCGCGCTCCGGCGACAAGTCAGCCTGGAAGTCCATGAGCACCAGGAGGTGGGGGATGGACTTGGTCTCCGACGAGACAGCAGCCTCAGGAAGCGCGGGACCGGCGATCATCGCGCGGTCCGGCAGGGAGCTCGACGTGGGGCGGCTGTATGCGGCGGCCCAGCCCGACTTCGCCCGTTACGAGCTGGTCAAGGAGCTTATCGACGAGTGCATCGACCTCTCGCTCAACTACCGCCAGAGCGGGCACCCGGGCGGGTCGCGGTCCAAGGTGCACATGATGGTGGCGCTGCTGCTGTCCGGCGCGATGCGCTGGGACGTGCTGCGGCCCTGGCGCCGGTTCGGCGACCGGTTCGTGCTGTCCGCCGGCCACACGGTGCCGCTGGTCTACGCGACGCTCGCGGTGCTCAACGAGGCGGTCCGGGCCCGGCACGAGCGCGGCGGGGCGGCCGAGTTCGCGTTCCCCGACGATGGCCGCTGGGCGCTGACCTGGGAGTGGCTGCTGCGCCTGCGCCGGCGCGGCGGCCTGCCCGGGCACGCCGAGATGGAGGGCAGGACGCTGTTCCTGAAGTTCAACACCGGCCCCTCCGGGCACGGTATGCCGCCGGCCGCCGGCGAGGCGCTCAGCCTGAAGCTGGCGGGCGCGGACGAGGTGAAGGTGTTCGTGTTCGAGGGCGAGGGCGGGCTCACGCCCGGCTCGGCGCACGAGACCAAGAACCTCGCCTGGGGCCTGGGCCTGGACAACCTGGTCTTCATGGTCGACTGGAACGACTTCGGCATCGACCCGCGGCCGGCCTCGAGCGTGGTCGCGGGCACGCCGGTGGACTGGTTCGCGCCCTACGGCTGGCGGGTCAACGGCACCGAGCACGGCATGGAGTGGGAACCTGTCACCCAGGCGGTCCTGGAGGTGGCCTGCGGCCCCAACCCCGGCCGGGTGCCAAGCATGGCCTGGTTCGTCACGCGCAAGGGGCGCGGCTACGGCAAGTACGACGCGGCCAGCCACGGCACCGCCTGGCCGATGAACGCCGAGCCGTTCTGGACCGTGCGCAAGGAGTTCATGGCCCGCCACGACGTGGAGTACCAGGGAGTCGACTCTCCGGCCCCGGCCACGCCCGAGGCCGTCCAGGAACAGGCCGAGGCGAACCTGCGCATCGCGATGAGCGTGCTGCGGCGCGACGACGACCTCGTCACCTGGCTGTCGGACCGGCTGCTGGCGATCGCGGGCACGGTGCCCGGCGAGATCGAGGGCTTCCGGCTCGGCGGCCGGTCGCCCGGGGTCTTCGCCGACCGCCGCATCTTCGACGTGGCGAGCTACCCCGACAGCATGTGGCGCAAGCCCGGCGAGAAGGCCGCGAACCGGGCCGGCCTGGCCGCCTGGGGAGCGTACGTGAACTCGCTCGCGCTGCGGGACTACGGGCGGCCGCTGTTCATCGCGGCCTCGGCCGACCTGGCCGAGTCCACGAACATCGCCGGGTTCGCGCAGGACTTCGACGGCGCGCCGGGCACGGGCTGGTACGAGCGGACGCAGAACCCGACCGGGGCGCTGCTGCCGACCGAGATCACCGAGTTCTCCAACGCCGGCCTGGTGGCCGGGCTGGCCACGGTCAACCTGGCCGAGAACCCGTTCGAGCAGTTCGACGGCTACTGGGGCGCGTGCTCGACCTACGGCTCGTTCTCCTACCTCAAGTACGGGGAGATGCGGCTGTTCAGCCAGCTGGCCCAGGACAGCGAGCTGAAGGTCGGGAAGCTGCTGTGGATCGCGGGCCACTCGGGCCCGGAGACGGCCGAGGACTCCCGTACCCACTTCGGCATCTTCGCGATCGGCGTCACCCAGCTCTTCCCCGAAGGCCACGTGATCGATCTTCACCCCTGGGAATACAACGAGGTTCCGGTGCTGCTGGGCGCCGCGTTCGCGGCCGACGCCCCCATCGTGGCGCTGCACCTGACCCGCCCGCCCGTGGAGATACCGGACCGGGAGGCACTGGGCATCCCGTCCCACCTCGACGCCGCGCGCGGCGCGTACGTGATGCGGCAGTACCGGCCGGACCTGCCCAGGGGCGGCACCGTGTACGTCCGCGGCACCATGCCCACGCGGAACCTGGTCAGCGTGCTGCCGGAGCTGGACGCCCGCGGCATCAACGTCAAGATCGTCGCGGCGATCAGCCCGCAGCTGTTCGCCCGCCAGCCGACGGAATACCGGCGGTCGGTGATCGGCCCGGCCGACCGGCTCGACGCCATGGTCGTCACCAACGGCGCGTTCAAGCTCATGCGGGACTGGGCCGACGACCCGCTGGTCCGGGAGTACTCCCTGTCGTCCGACTGGGACGACCGCTGGCGCACCGGCGGCTCGGTCGCCGAGGTGATCGAGGAAGCGCACCTCGATTCCGGCCACATCCTGAAAGCCCTGGAACGCTTCGCCACCGACCGGCCGCAGCGCCTGCGGCGGCTCAGGGAGCGGCTGGACGACGCCTGACCGGCCAGCGGCGCGGCCGACCGGCCGCCGGGTGCCCCGGGCGCCCGTGTCATGGTGGTAGAGACGCAGCCGCCGCGAAGAGGACCTCGCCATGCCCGCTCACGCGCCCATGTCGCCTGCCCAGCAGCGCCGGGCGGCGCAGGTCAACGACCTGCTGCCGCTCGGCGACTGGTACCGGCACCACTCGCTCCGCAGCTGGCCGGTGCTGCTGTTCCTGGTGCTGATCTGCGTGCCGACGATCGCGCTGGTCATCCTCGGCCCAAGCCCGGGCACCAGCACGTTCGAGCACGTCGCCTGGATCTTCGCCGCCTACTTCGGGCTCGCGTGGCTGCTGCTGCTCGGCGTCATCGTCCGTCCGGACCACGTGACCAGGACGATGCTCGTCCTGGTCACGGCGATCGCGCTGGCCACGCAGGCGCCGCTGGCGATCGCGCTGGAGACCGCGCTGCACGCGGGCAGCGCCAGCCTGGACCACAGCATCTTCACCATCGGCATCCCCGAGGAGCTGGCCAAGGCGCTGCCGGTGCTGGTGGTCGCGCTCATCTATCGCGGCCGGAGGCACCTCATGCCCCGCGACTACCTGTTCGTCGGCGCGGTCAGCGGGCTGGTCTTCGGCGCCAGCGAGGTCGTGCGGTACTTCACGGTCAACGGCGTCGACCAGTTCTACCTGACCGTGCGGTCGGCGATTCCCTCCATCGAGCATCTGATCAACACCGGGCAATCGGCGTCGAACTCGCTGTTCTCCGTGCTGATCGGCCCGGTGCTGGCGTTCATACTCGACTTCGTCTGGCGGTTCGTGACCGACCCGATCAGCCACGCCTGCTGGGCCGGCCTGACCGGCTACTTCATCGGGCTGGCCGCCACCGGGCGGCACAAGTGGTACACGGTGGCCTGGATCGGGGTGGCCGCCGCGGCGATCCTGCACGGCCTGAACGACTGGGGCCGGGTGAACGGCCACCCGGCCTGGGTCCTGGTCGTGCTGGTCAGCGGGATCCTGTTCCTCGGCTACGCCAAGGTCGGGTCGCGCGCCGACCAGCACCTGATCGCCGCCCGGGCGCCGGCCTTCATGCTGCCACACCCAGCCGCGGCGGAGCACGCTTCTCAAGCTGACCGTCGGCCCTGGTGGGACCACTGATGCCCGCACGCAACCGGGTCACCCCGATGGGGGACATCGAGGCGATCCCGCTGCGCGGCGCCTGGACCGGCAACCGCGGCATCCTCCATTCCGGCCACGAGATAGTCCGGTTCCACGCGAGCGACCTGTGGATCACCTGCGCGCTCGAGTTCAGAGGCCGCTGGCAGGAGCAATGGCAGCCGCATCACTTCACGTGGCTGTACTTCCACGACGAGGCGGTGTCGTTCGCCGCCGGGCACCGGCCGTGCGCCGAGTGCCGTCGAGAGAGCTATAACGCCTACCGCGCGGCGTGGGCCGAAGGGCTGGGCGCCGACGTCCCGTCGGCCAGGGCGATCAACAAGCGGCTTCACGCGGAGCGGATCATGAAGGGCACGCACCACAGGCGGCTGCACCCCGCGTCGTGGCCTGACCTGCCCGACGGCGCATTCGTCCTGCAGGACCGCCCGGCCGTCCTCGTCGGCTCCCACCTGGCTGAGTGGACCACCGCGGGTTACGGGGCGCGACACCAAAGGCCGCGGCGGGGCACGGCCGCCGTCATCACGCCCCCGTCCACCGTCGCCGCACTGCGCGCGGGGTACCAGGTCCAGATCGACGCCGGCGCCAGGTAGGCGGGCGGACGGCCGCGCCTGGGTATCTTGCATCTATGAACGGGTCGTTGGCCCAGCTCAACGCCACGGACGACGATCTTCCGGCGCCCGAGGTCCTGCAGCGCGCCCTGGCGGAGGCTGTGGCCGAGGTCGGCGGGCTGGGCGGGCTGGTGCACCTTCGCGAGCCGACCGCCCCGGGGCTGCACCTGGCGGCCTCGAGTGGCCTCCCGGCGACCTTGACCCGGCGATGGCAGGAACTCCCCGACGACGCGACCGCGGCTCCGGCGGCCGCCGCCCGGCTGCGCCGGCCGGTCTGGTTCCCGGCGCCCGACGGCCCGGGCACCGGCATGGCGTCCGTGCCGCTGCGCACGGCGGCAGGCGAGCCGTTCGGCGCGCTCACTGTCGTGACGGCGGCGCCGGGCGAGCCCACGGCCAGGCAGCGGGACGTCCTGGGCGCCGTGGCCGGCTGGGCCGCCGCCCGGCTGGAGCCCGACCAGACAGCGACGCCACCGGAGACGCCGCCGACCATACCGGACGGGGCGGGCGAGACCGGCTTCCGGCAGGCCCACGGGGCGGCGGGGATGGGCGCCTGGGTCTGGTACATCGGGCCGGGCCTGCTCGAGCTCGACGAGCCCTCGCTGGATTTGCTGGGCTTGGACCGGGACACCTATGACGGGCATATCGAGACTTGGCTCGGCCTCGTGCATCCCGACGACATAGCCTGGGTGACCGCCGAGGTGGACAAGGCGATCAGCACCTTCAGCCCGTACGACGTCGAGTACCGGGTCCGCCGCCCGGACGGGACCACCCGCTGGGTCCAGGCGTGCGGCGGGGTGGAGCGCGACGCCGGGGGCAACCCGTACCGGATGCTGGGCACGGTCTGGGACACCACTGAGTCGCGCATGGTCCGGGACGGCGTCAGGAACGCGCTTCGCTACATGAGCGACGGGTTCCTTTATCTCGACAAGGCCTGGCGGATAACGTTCGCCAACGTTGAGGCGGAGCGCCTGCTCGGCTCGCGGCGGAAGCTCGCCGGGCGCCTCCTCTGGGACCTGCTGGTGATCCGCCGGGTGCCGGGCCTGGAGTCCCGGTGCCG
>DASYXX010000808.1:0-5355 GCA_035934395.1 Streptosporangiaceae bacterium | reverse complement strand
CATCCCCCTTCACTGGCCGGCCAAGGCCGGCCCTCGCAGACGGCCCAAATGAATGTGGCTCCCGCTTGCGGGCAATCGCGCGTTTGGTCCCGGTGCAATATGAGCTGCTGCAATTGCCGCTCGAAAACGGCCGGCGCGGCTCTGGCAATCGGCATTGTGAATACGTAGAGTGATTTGCTGATTACACATCGTTACTTTGCTGCGCGCGCATATCTCCGCGACACATCAATGTGACCTTTCCGTTGCATCCCCGATGATGGTTCCTGCCGCTTACCTGGGCATGATGTTTTCGTGACCACGGGATGCCTCAGCGATGCCCCAGCCGTGACCGGAGTAGCAAAGCACCAGGCAGGACACGGTACGAAGACGAGCGAGCCGACCAGTCTCCGCGATCTGACCGTGCTGGCGGTCAGGGGCCAGCCGGCCGCCATCGAGGCTCTGCTCGAGCAGATCCGGCCCATGGTGGTCCGATACTGCCGGGCCCGTCTTGGTCAGATAAGTGGCCATTACCATATCGCCGACGACGTGGCCCAGGAGGTGTGCATTGCCGTTGTTTCCGCGCTTCCGCGCTACAGGGACATCGGCAGGCCGTTCGCGTCATTCGTGTTCGGGATAGCCTCGCACAAAGTGGCCGACGCCATGAGGAATGCGGCAAGGCTGGCCATACCCACCGAGGACCTGCCCGACGGCCCGGATGACCGCCCCGGGCCCGAGGAGACCGTTGTCGCGTACATCGAGGCCGAGCGGGCGCGGGCGCTGCTAGCCCGGCTCCCCGCGCATCAGCGCGAGCTCCTGGTGCTCCGCGTGCTCACCGGCCTGTCGGCCGAGGAGACCGGCCACGCGCTCGGCATGTCCCCGGGAGCGGTGCGCGTGGCCCAGCACCGGGCCCTGGCCAGGCTCCGGGAGATCGCCCGCGAGGAGTGGATCGCCTGACACCTGACCTGACCGTCTCCCTCCGTCCTCGGGTCGGCGTCGGTGCCGTCGCTCCGCGCTGACGACGCTTCCCGAGGCCCCCGGATCTGTGCTCCCCCGTGGCGCGGATCCATCCGGGAAGGCCGCCGGGATCCATGCTCACCCCCGTCGCATGGATCCCGGCGGCGCTCGCCCCGCCCCGCCGGCGCGCTCTGGCGGGCGGGCCGGCCCCGCGCGCCGGACGGACATGGCGGGCGCGGCGGTCACTAGGATGAGACATGGCCAGTTCCCAGCTCCCTGCAGGTGACATGACCGACGGCGCCAAGTTCGCCCCTCCCGCCCTGACCTTCGACGACGTGCTGCTGCTGCCTGCCCATTCGGCGGTCATGCCGGGCGATGCGGACACCACGGCCTCGCTGAGCCGCCGCATCACGCTGCGGGTGCCGCTGGTCTCGGCGGCCATGGATACCGTCACCGAGGCGCGGATGGCCGTGGCCATGGCGCGCCAGGGCGGCGCGGGCGTGCTGCACCGCAACCTGTCGGTGGAGGACCAGGCGCAGCAGGTCGACATGGTGAAACGGTCCGAGGCCGGCATGATCACCAATCCGGTGACCTGCAGTCCCGACGCCACCGTCGAGGACGTCGAGCGCCTGTGCGCCCGGTACCGCATCTCCGGCGTGCCGGTGACCGGCCCCGAGGGGGTGCTGCTCGGCATCGTCACGAACCGCGACATCAGGTTCGAGACCGACCAGCGGCGCCGGGTCGCCGAGGTGATGACGCCGATGCCGCTGGTGACCGCGCCGGTAGGGGTGGGGCGCGACGAGGCGCTGCGCCTGCTGTCCGCCAACAAGGTGGAGAAGCTCCCGCTGGTCGACGCCTCGGGAAGGCTCCGCGGGCTGATCACGGTCAAGGACTTCGCCAAGAGCGAGAGATTTCCTAACGCCACCAAGGACCGGCAGGGCCGCCTCGTGGTCGGGGCGGCGGTGGGGGTCGGCGAGGACGCCAAGCGCCGGGCGCAGGCGCTGACCGACGCGGGCGCCGATTTCCTCGTGGTCGACACGGCGCACGGCCACGCCCAGGCGGTCATCGACATGATCGCCCAGGTCAAGGCCAACGTGCAGGTCGACGTCATCGGCGGCAACGTGGCCACGCGGGCGGGCGCCCAGGCGCTCATCGACGCCGGCGCCGACGCGGTCAAGGTCGGCGTCGGGCCCGGGGCGATCTGCACCACGCGGGTGGTGGCCGGGGTCGGCGTGCCCCAGGTCACCGCGATCTACGAGGCCGCACTGGCGGCGCGGGCCGCGCGCGTCCCGGTCATCGGCGACGGCGGCGTCCAGTACTCGGGCGACATCGCCAAGGCGATCGCGGCCGGTGCCGACACCGTGATGCTGGGCGGCCTGCTGGCCGGGTGCGAGGAAGGCCCGGGCGAGATGGTGGTCATCCAGGGCGAGCAGTACAAGCTGTACCGGGGGATGGGCTCGGTCGGGGCGATGCGCGACAGCGAGCGCGGCCGGTCGTTCTCGAAGGACCGGTACTTCCAGGACGACGTGCTGAGCGAGGACAAGCTGGTGCCGCAGGGCGTCGAGGGCCGGGTGCGGTACCGCGGACCGCTGGCCGCGGTGGCCTACCAGCTCGTCGGGGGGCTGCGGGCGGCCATGGGCTACTGCGGCGCGCGCACGATCGCGGAGCTGCAGGAGGCGAGGTTCATCCAGGTCACCGGCGCGGGGCTGGCCGAGGGCCATCCGCACGACATTCAGATGGTGGCGGAGGCGCCCAACTACGGCGGGCGGCGGACATGAGGCGAGCGGGGAGCACGTCGTGACCCAGGTGGAGATCGGGCGCGGCAAGAGCGGCCGCCGCGCCTACGCGCTGGACGAGATCGGCATCGTGCCGTCGCGCCGGACCCGGCACCCGGAGGAGGTGTCGATCGCCTGGCAGATCGACGCCTACCGGTTCGAGCTGCCGCTGGTGGTGGCGCCCATGGACAGCGTGGTCTCGCCCGCCACCGCGGTCGAGATCGGCCGTCTCGGCGGGCTGGCCGTGCTCGACCTCGAGGGCCTGTGGACCCGCTACGACGACCCCGAGCCGCTGCTGACCGAGGCCGCGGGCCTGGACGACGAGGCGGCCACCCGGCGGCTGCAGGAGATCTACGCCGAGCCGATCAAGGAAGACCTGATCGGGCGCAGGATCGAGGAGGTCAGGGCGGCCGGGGTGACGACCGCGGCGCGCCTGTCGCCGCAGCGCACCGTCCGCTACCACAAGGCGGTCCTCGATGCCGGGGCGGACATCTTCGTGATCCGCGGCACGACCGTGTCCGCCGAGCACGTGTCGGGCAAGGCCGAGCCGCTCAACCTCAAGCAGTTCATCTACGAGCTCGACGTCCCGGTCATCGTGGGCGGCTGCGCCACCTACACCGCCGCGCTGCACCTGATGCGTACCGGGGCCGCCGGGGTCCTGGCCGGGTTCGGCGGCGGGTCGGGCCACACCACGGCGGCCGTGCTCGGCGTCGCGGTCCCGACCGCCACGGCGATCGCCGACGTCGCCGCGGCCCGGCGCGACTACCTCGACGAATCCGGCGGCCGTTACGTGCATGTGATCGCCGACGGCGGGATGACCCGCAGCGGCGACATCGCGAAGGCGCTCGCGCTCGGCGCCGACGCAGTGATGGTCGGCTCGCCGTTCGCCCGTGCCGCGCAGGCGCCCGGCCGCGGGTATCACTGGGGCAGCGAGGCGCACCACCCCGACCTGCCGCGCGGGACCCGCCTGAACGTCGGCACGATCGGCACCCTGGAGCAGATCCTGCACGGGCCGTCGAGCATGGCCGACGGGTCGATGAACCTGATGGGCGCGCTGCGCAAGACCATGGCCACGTCCGGTTACTCCGACCTGAAGGAGTTTCAGCGGGTCGAGGTGGTGGTGACGCCCGGCGCGGCCCGCCGCTGAGCGGCCGCGCGCGAGGTCGCGGGCGCCGGCCGTCGGCGGACCCGACTACCCGGTAACGTTCATAACGTGATGGCCGGGGCGCAGGTGACGGCGAGGCTGGGACCCGCGGAGCGGGCGGCGGCATTGGCCGCGCTCGCGGACACCGAGCACGATGTCCTGGTCGTCGGCGGCGGGGTGGTGGGGTCGGGCGTGGCGCTCGACGCGGTCACCCGCGGGCTGTCCGTCGGCCTGGTGGAGGCGCGGGACTTCGGCTCCGGGACCTCGTCGCGGTCCAGCAAGCTCATCCACGGCGGGCTGCGCTACCTGGAGCAGCTCAACGTCTCGCTGGTCCGCGAGGCGCTCGGCGAGCGCTCGCTGCTCCTGCAGCGGATCGCGCCGCACCTGGTGCACCCGGTCTCGTTCCTGTTCCCGTTCACCCATCACGGCTGGGAGCGCCTCTACGTCGGCGCCGGGGTCACCGCCTACGACGTGCTCGGGTTCTCGCTCGGCCAGACCCGCGGCATGCCCCGGCACCGGCAGCTGACCCGGAGCGGGGCGCTGCGGATCGCGCCGGCCCTGAAGCGGTCTTCCTTCACCGGAGCGCTGATCTACTGGGACGCGCAGGTGGACGACGCCCGTTACGTAATGACGCTTGTCAGGACCGCGGCCGCGTACGGCGCACACGCGGCGTCACGCACCCAGGTGACCGGGTTCCTGCGGGAGGGCGAGCGGGTGACCGGGGTGCGCGCCGTCGACCTCGAGTCCGGCGCCGAGCTCGAGATCCGGGCTCAGCAGGTGGTCAACGCCACCGGCGTCTGGACCGACGAGACCCAGGCCATGGTCGGGGGCCGTGGCACGATCAACGTGCGCGCCTCCAAGGGCGTGCACCTGGTGGTGCCCAGGGACCGGATCCACTCGGGGACCGGGATCATCCTGCGGACCCCGCTCAGCGTGCTGTTCGTGATCCCGTGGGGACGGCACTGGATCATCGGGACCACCGACACCGACTGGTCGCTGGACAAGGCGCACCCGGCGGCGAGCCGGGCAGACATCGACTACGTGCTCGGGCAGGTCAACCGGGTCCTCGCCGTGCCGCTGACCAGGGACGACGTCGAGGGCGTATACGCCGGGCTGCGCCCGCTGCTGGCTGGCGAGTCGGAGTCGACGTCGAAGCTGTCGCGCGAGCACACGGTGGCCCACCCCGTGCCGGGCCTGGTGATGATCGCGGGCGGCAAGTACACCACCTACCGGCTGATGGCACGGGACGCGGTGGACGCTGTGGCGCACGGCCTGGACGGGCGTGTGGCGCCGTCGTGCACCGACGCGGTGCCGCTGCTCGGCGCCGACGGGTACATCGCGCTGTGGAACGCCAGGTACTCGCTGGCCCGGTCGTCGGGGCTGCACGTGGCGCGGATCGAGCACCTGCTGCACCGGTACGGCGCGCTGGCCGGGGAGGTGCTCGACCTCATCGCCGCCGAGCCCGGGCTGGGCAAGCCGCTGGCCGGCGCCGACGACTACCTG
>DASYXX010000795.1:0-3143 GCA_035934395.1 Streptosporangiaceae bacterium | reverse complement strand
GCGCTGTTCGGCGGCGGCAACCCGTTCGACGACATCCCGCTGATGCTCGACCTGTACCGCGCCGGCCGGCTCAAGCTGGACGAGCTGATCACCACCCGGTACCGGCTGGACGAGGTCAACCAGGGCTACCGTGACCTACTGGACGGCCGCAACATCCGCGGCCTCCTGGTCCACGACCACTGAGCCCCGCTATCACGTATCAGGCGATGCCCGATTGTCGCGCGTCGCATTACCATCTTCCGGTGCATGTCCACCTTCAGACGGCACGCCTGGCTATCCGCCGGCTCACCGTCGCGGACGACGACAACCTGGTCCGGCTGAACAGCGACCCCGAGGTCATGCGCTACATCACCGGCCGGCCACCTGGGCGGGAAGAGATCCGGGACGAGATCATCCCCTTCCACCTGGCCGCCTACGACCGGCACCCCGGCTTCGGCACCTGGGCCGCCGACGACGTCGGCACGGGCCAGTTCCTCGGCTGGTTCCATCTCCGCCCCCGGAGGAGCGACGGCCTCATCGATCTTGGCTACCGGCTGCGTCGCTCGGTGTGGGGCAACGGCTACGCCACCGAGGGGTCGCGCGCCCTGATCGACAAGGGCTTCACCGAACACGACATCGATCGCGTGGTGGCGGAGACGATGACCGTCAACCTCGCGTCACGGCGGGTGCTCGAAAAATGCGGCCTGGCGCATATCTGCACCTATTTCGACGACGAGCCGGACGCCATCGAGGGCGCTGACCAGGGATTTGTGGAGTACCAGCTGACCCGCGCGCAATGGGCGACCGCGAGTCAGCCGCGCTGATCTGGCCGCGCTGCTTCCAGCACCGCTACACCGAACTTCACGATCTGCAGCTGGACCTGACTTCGGCCACGATGCGGACTTTATGAGTTCCGCGGCTCGCTGACCTAGGGGCTTGCTCGCAGCGATGGCTGAAGTTGCGCACTAGGCCGGGCTCTGGGCTTGGCTGGTGACGGGATGGTGAAGACCACTTCGGGTGCGACCGCGGTCGGCGCATCCAGCAGCCCGCGCCGGAATTCCCTTGCCCCATGGCGTGCGGCCCTGCTTAGCATGCGGCGGTGAAGGCGCCGCCCGCGGGCATCGAGGAGTGCGACATCGTCGCGGCCTTGGCGGGCCGTTGGGGACTCGCGGCCATCCAGCTGAATTACCTGGCGGTGGGGTTCGGCGATCATCACTGGATCGCCACCGAAGCCGGGGGTCGCAGGTGGTTCGTCACGGTCGCCGAGCTGGGCGGCGGCTGGCGGGGCGCCGCCCCGGAGCAGGGATGGGCGGACCTGCGGGCGGCGATGGGCGCGGTCATCGCCTTGCGCGACGCCGGCCTGGAGTTCGCGATGGCGCCAGTGCCGACGCGCGACGGACGACCGCTGGCCCGGCTCGGTGATCACCGCGCCGCGATCCTGTTCCCCTATCTGGAGGGCACGGCCGGGACGTTCGGCCGGCGCCTGCCGCAGCGCGAGCGGTTAGCGCTGATCGAGATGCTGGCGAGGCTGCACGGCGCGACCGCTGTGGCCGGTGTCGCCGCTCCGGTCCGCGATCTGACGCCGGCGTCGCTGCCGGGCTTGCGGGTGGCGCTGGGTGACCTGGGCCGGCTGTGGGCGGGCGGTCCGTATAGCGAACCAGCCCGCCAGTTCCTCGCCCGGCGCGCGCCCGGCATCGCGGCGGCGCTGGCGCGCTTTGGCGACCTCGCCCGCCGGGCCGTTGCCAGCGGGCCGCCGGTGATCACGCACGGGGAACCGCATCCGGGCAACGTCCTGCGCTCGGACGGCAGGCTGCTCCTGATCGACTGGGACACCATGGGCGTGGCGCTGCCCGAGCGGGACCTGTGGCACGTGGCCGGCTCCGACAGCGCGGAGGCCGCCATATACTTCGAGCTCACCGGCCGGGTGGTCAGTGACGCGGCGCTGGCGGCGTACCGGCTCCGCTGGCACCTAGACGACCTCGGGCTCAGCGTGGCGGTGTTTCGGAACCCGCACGTCGACGACGCGAACACCGCCGCCATGTGGGCGGACCTGCCCCGCCTGGCCGACGACATCACGCGGCTGGCGCACGCGGGCTAGCCTGGGTCGCTCACCGTCGCTGGCTGGCTCGGCGGAGTTGAGCAGGTGCCGTGGCCTGGTGGCATAGCGCCCACCTCAAGATCGTGCGATCAATGGCGCCCGCCGACCTGCGCACTAGCGTGGCCGAACTCAGCTTCCAGCACCGCTACGCCGAACTTCACGATCTGCAGCTGGAGTACTACCCCAGTCCCAGGCGGGGCCCCGCTTAGGCCGCGGCCTCCTCCTGGGGCGCGGGCGAGCGCTGCTGCCGCTCCCGTTGCAGCCTGCGAAGCACCGGCAGCGCCGCGAAGTAGGATCCGGCCAGGGCGATGCCGCCGACCCCGATGTCGATCGAGATCCGGCCCTGCCTGGCCCAGTAGACATCCTTCAGGTCGAGCAGCAGCGCGAACTCGTCCACGATGAGCGCCAGGCCGCTGCCGTAGGCGATGGCGACGGCCGGGTGACGGCGCTGCCGCTCCTCGCCGCGTACGGCGACCGCGCCGACGCCGGAGAGCAGGCCGATGCCCCACAGGTAGTGATGCAAGTGCTCCCCGCCGACGCTGATGTTGCGGAACGGCCCTCTGCCGACCCGGATGCTGTAGGTGAGCGCGCGCAGCCCGGCGAAGGTGCCGGTGAACGCCAGCCAGCTGAGCAGGGCGGACCGCTGTCCCGGGCCGAGTTCCTCCCGGAAGGCGCGGCGGGTCGCGCCGGGCAGCTCTGCGACGTTGGTCACACGGCACCCAGTACCCGCCGCTGGCGGACGCAACCCGCGGCGGGCAGCGCCTGCCGTTGCGCAGGCCCGGCGGCCGCCCGTTATATGCATTTCGCCGCTTTCTGCGGGGAGCTGACCACACGACGGACTCCGCGCCCGCGCCCTCGGAGCCGTCGGCGACATCCCGGCCCGCGGCGTCGGCTGACTCGTCGGCAAGGCACTGGCGAGCGGCCGGCGGACCCGCGCGGGCGAGGGCGGTCAGGCGCGGGCGGCCGACTCCTCCAGGGCCCGCGCCACGAGGACGCGGGCCAGGTGCTCGCGGTAGCCGCGGTCGGCGTTGAGGTCCTCGGGCGGGCTCGCGCCCTCGGCCGCGCG
>DASYXX010000772.1:0-1882 GCA_035934395.1 Streptosporangiaceae bacterium | reverse complement strand
GAGCGCGCGGGCCGGTTCATCGCCGGAGACCAGCCGGTGCAGCTTCCCGCTGCCCGTGCCGGGCGCGGTCCCCATGCCAGCTGTAACGTCCCGCCCTGGCCTGGGGGTTCACCGTGATCGCGGCCCTTCCCGGCATAACGTCGCGGGGTGGCCCTGGGTCGGTCACGGCCGCCCCGCCGCCGCGCATCCCGCCGCCAGGGAGCGCCCGCCGTGCCGAGCGGAGCCGACGCAATTCAGCGCCCCGGATCGTCGATCACCGGGTAGCGGCCGTCTATCCTGCGGGAATAACCGGAACCTGCAAGCATGACCAGCACACCACGGGCAGTTAGCTTTCCTGGGCACTTCTTGTGAACGCCTGTCGCCGACGGGAGACTAAGGGCCCTAGCTCAGACGCCCAGGGAGGGTACCAGTGGATCAGGCGGCAGAACCAGAGATCAGATGCGGCTGCTGCTGATCGGCGCCCCGGGCGCCGGCAAGGGAACGCAGGCTGAGCTGCTGGCCAGGCGGTTCGGCATCGCGCACATCTCCAGCGGTGACCTGCTGCGCCATCACGTCAGGAACCTGACGTCGCTCGGGCAGCTCGCCAAGAAGTACGTTGACAACGGCGACCTGGTCCCCGATGGCCTCGTCATGGACATCCTCCGCAAGCCCGTCGTCGCCGCGGCCGAGGCCGGCGGGTATGTCCTCGACGGGTTCCCGCGGACCGTCGAGCAGGCCAAGGCGGCCTTCGCCGTGGCCCAGCCCCTCGGGGCCGAGGTGCAGGCGGCCATCCACCTCGACGTCCCCCGCGACGAGCTCGTGCGCCGGCTGCTGCGACGGCGGCGGGGCTCCGACGACACCGAAGCCGTTATCGAGAACCGCCTCCAGGTCTACCTCGACAACACCGTGCCCCTGCTCGAGTACTACGCGGGCCGGGAATGGATGTTCATTGTCGACGGCGCGCAGCCCCCAGAAGCGGTCCACGAGGACATCGTCGCGCGCCTGGCGAAGCTCGACGGCTTCGCGGCGCGGCCGCTCCCGGTCGCGGAAACTAGTCCCGGCGAAGGCTGAAGGCCCAGTTCAGCACCTTGGCGGCGGCGGCGGCGCCTGCCGCGGGGCCGGTGGCCGGGCTGCCCAGAACGTCACCGATCAGGGTCAGCCCGCCGCGCGAGGCCTCGAACAGCAGGCAGTGCAGGGCCGCGGTGGTGTACCCGGTCTTGATGCCGTCGGCGCCGGGATAGGACCCGATCAGGTCGTTCGTGTTCTCCCACCAGTAGTGGTGATGCCCGGGGACCTTGGGGATCTGGTAGATGTGCTGGGCCACGATCGATCGGAACGCCGGCAGCTTCATGGCGGCGAGGCCCAGCGTCAGCAGGTCGGCCGGGGTGGAGAACGTCGAGGTCTCGGTGGGGTAGGGCAGCCCGTCGGGGCTGGTGAAGTGCGTGTGCGTCATGCCGAGCCGCTGCGCGGCGGCGTTCATCTTGGCCAGGAACGCGGGGATTCCCGGGCCGTACGCGGTGGCCAGGATGTACGCGGCGTCGCAGCCCGAGGGCAGCAGCATCGCCTCGAGCAGCTGCTGCACGGTCAGGACGTCACCGGGATGCAGGCCCGCGCTGTCGGCCTGGTACTTGACCACGTATCCGATGACGGCCTGCGGAACCCGGATCTGCCGGCTCAGGTTCCCGGCCTGGATCACGAGCAGCGCGGTCATGACCTTCGCGATGCTGCCGATCGGGCGTTCTGTGTCGAGGTCGCGGCTCCACAGCAGCCCGCCCGTCGCGGCGTTCGCGAGCACTCCGCCCTTCGCCTTCACCCCGCTCGGGGCACCGGTCACCTGCACGCCCGGCGACGCGGGCGCGGGCGGCGGCTTCGCGCGCGCGGTCTGGCCCGCGCGGGCGGCGGC
>DASYXX010000766.1:0-5404 GCA_035934395.1 Streptosporangiaceae bacterium | reverse complement strand
GCCGCCGCCCGTGCGGGTGGACACCGCCGGCCTGGCCGGCCGGATCGTCCAGATCCCGGTCGCGGAAGCGCGGTACGCCTCACTCCGCGCGGTGACCGACGGGCTCGCGTGGCTCCGGGTGCCGGTGACCGGGAACCTCGGCGAGGGCGGCGCCACCCCCGGCGACGCCGAGCCGCGGCCGCGGCTTGAGCACTTCGACATCACCGCCCAGCGGCGCACGGAGCTGGCCGAGGAGCTCGACTGGTTCGAGGTGAGCGGCGACGGCAGCGTGCTCGTGGTCAGCGACCACGGGAAGCTGTCCGCGGTGCCGGCGGACCGCAAGCCCGACTCGGACAACCCCGCGGACCGCGCGGCGATCGACAGGTCCCGCGCCAGGTTCCTGGCCGATCCCGCGGCGCTGTGGCGCAACGCCTACGCCGAGGCCGGGCGGTTCATGCGGCACGACTTCTGGGTGGCTGACATGGCCGAGGCCGAGTGGGACGCCGTCCTGGAGTCCTACCGGCCGCTGCTGGACCGGGTCGCGGGGGCCAGGGACTTCGCCGACCTGCTGTGGGAGGTACTCGGCGAGCTCGGCAGCTCGCACGCCTACGTCGACGCCGCGGACGATGACGATGAGCCCGCGGACGCCGAGCGCGGGCTCGTGGGGCTGCTGGGAGCGGACCTGGCGCACGACGGCGACGGCCGCTGGTCGGTGGCCCGGGTCCTGCCCGGCGAGACCTCCGACCCCCGGGCGCGGTCTCCGCTCGCCACGCCCGGCGCACAGGTCGGCCCCGGGGACGTGCTGCTCGCGGTCGACGGGCAGCTGCTGGACGGATCCGGGCCCGCTCCGCTGCTCGTCGGCGCGGCGGGCAAGGCGGTGGAGCTGACCATCGGCCCCGCGGCGGGCGGCCCCCCGCGCAGCGCCGTCGTGACCACGCTGCGGGATGACCGGCGGCTGCGCTACCAGGACTGGGTCGCCGAGCGGCGGCGGCGGGTCCGCGAGCTCAGCGGCGGGCGGCTCGGCTACCTGCACGTCCCGGACATGGTGAGCGAGGGCTGGGCGGATTTCCACCGCGACCTGCACGCGGAGATGGTCTGCGACGCGCTGATCGTTGACGTTCGCGGCAACCGCGGCGGGCACACCTCGCAGCTGGTGATCGAGAAGCTGGCCCGCCGGGTGATCGGCTGGAGCGTGCCGCGCGGCCTGCGGCCGGAGACCTACCCGCAGGATGCCCCGCGCGGGCCCGTGGTGGCGCTCGCCGACGAGTTCGCCGGATCGGACGGCGACATCGTGACCGCGGCCATCAGGGCCCTGCGGCTCGGCCCGGTCGTGGGGACCCGCACCTGGGGCGGCGTGATCGGGATCGACGGCTTCCACCGGCTCGTGGAGGACACCGGGATCACCGTCCCGCGCTACGCGATGTGGCTGGACGGGTTCGGCTGGGGGGTGGAGAACCGCGGCGTCGATCCGGACGTCGAGGTGGTGCCGTCCCCCGACGACTGGGCGGCGGGCCGGGACCCTCAGCTGGAGACCGCGGTCCAGCTGGCCATCGAGGCGCTCGAGACCAGGCCCGCGGCGACGGCCCCGGACACGTCGGGCCGGCCGTCCAGGCGCCGCCCGCCGCTCCCGCCCCGGCCCGCGCCCGCTCCCGCGGTCGGCACCGCCTGACCGGGGCGCAGCGGGTTACACGGTTGCCGAGAGCGCCTTGATCGGGAGCTGGAGCCGGGCGAGCATCGCCAGGTCCTGCTCGGCGGGGCGGCCGAGGGTGGTCAGGTAGTTGCCGACGATCAGCGCGTTGATGCCGCCGAGCAGTCCTTCCTCGGTGCCGAGGTCGCCGAGGGTGAGCTCGCGACCCCCGGCGTAGCGCAGGACCGTCCGCGGCAGCGCGAGCCTGAAGGAGGCGATCGCGCGCAGCGCGTCCGCGGCGTCGAGCGGTTCCCGCTCGCCGAGCGGCGTGCCGGGGCGCGGGTTCAGGAAGTTGAGCGGGACCTCGTGGGGGGCAAGCTCGGCCAGCTGGCCGGCGAACTCGGCGCGCTGCTCCGGGCTCTCGCCCATGCCCAGGATGCCGCCGCAGCACAGTTCCATTCCGCAGGCCCGCACCAGCTCGCAGGTCTCGAACCGTTCCGCCCACGTATGCGTGGTCACGATGCGGCCGAAGAACGACCTGGCGGTTTCCAGGTTGTGGTTGTACCGGTGCACGCCCATGGCGGCGAGCTCGGCCGCCTGAGCGGGCGTGAGAATGCCGAGCGAGCACGCCACGTTGATGCCGACCCGCTCGCGGATCGCCCGGGTGGCCTCGGCGACCTCGGCCATCAGCCGCTCGTCAGGGCCGCGAACGGCAGCGACGATGCAGAACTCGGTCGCGCCGGTGGCCGCGGTCTCCTCCGCGGCCGCGAGGAGGCCGGCCAGGTCCAGCCGGGCGGCGCGGACCGGGGAGGAGAACCGGCCCGACTGGGAGCAGAAATGACAGTCCTCCGGGCAGCCGCCGGTCCGGACGGACACGATGCCCTCGACCTCCACCTCGGGCCCGCACCAGCGCATCCGCACCTCATGCGCCAGGGCGAGCGCCTCGCCGATCCGGTCGGCGGGCAGCTGCAGGCAGCGCAGCACCTGATCGGGGTCCAGGCCTCGGCCCTCGCCGAGCACCTGGGACCTCGCCTCCGCCAGCACGTCCAGGGTCATCTGCGCTCCTTGCCTCGGCTCCTCGGGTCGCTGGTGGTTCAATGATCGGTGTACCTGCCGCCCGGCGCGAGCGCCGATGCCCACCCATTCTGCGACCGGTGTGGTGAGCCTGGCAGCCATCCGGCCTGCCTTGCCGCCCGCGACCTCGAGCCGCCGAGGTACTGCCGGGACTGCGGGCGGGGGCTGGTCGTCCAGGTCACGCCGACGGGATGGTCGGCCCGGTGCTCCCGGCACGGCCAGCGGGAAAGCCCTGGCCCGGAGTAGATCGCGTCGGACGTGACAACGGAACCGGACGCGGCAGCGCTGCGTCGAAGTGGGAGGAAAAGCCCTTTCGGACCCCGGGAGCCCTGCCATGGCCGTCACTATCACTCCATCGCTGCGCTCTGTTGGCGCCGGCGCGGCCGCGGCGGCCGTCCTGATCGGGGCGTTCGCGCTCGGCGTCAGCCGGGGCGGCGCCTCATCCGGGGGCCCTGGCTCGACCGGCGGCCGGGCCGACGTCCAGCTCACCTCGGTGTCCTCGAACGCCCGGATCACGGTGACCGGCACGGGCACGGTCAGCGGGACCCCCAACCAGCTGACGCTGGACATGGGTGTCCAGGTGACCGCGGCCTCGGTGGACTCGGCCCTGCAGCAGGCCAACCAGGCCGTGAGTCGGGTCACGGCCGCGCTGCAGGCCCGGGGCGTGGCCGCGGGGGATATCCAGACCTCCGGCCTGTTCATCCAGCCCAACTACGGCTCCAACTCGCAGACGGTCACCGGCTACGCGGCCGGCGAGTCGCTGACCGCGACGCTGAGGAACATTAGCGCGGCCGGGGCCCAGATCCAGGCCGCGGTGCACGCGGGGGGCAACGCGGTCACCGTCGGCGGTGTCTCGCTCGACCTGACCGACACCAGCGGGCTGCTCGCCACGGCGCGCGCCCGCGCGGTCGCCGACGCCAGGACGAAGGCGGCCCAGTACGCCCAGGCGCTCGGCCAGCCGCTCGGACCGGTGGTCAGCATCAGCGACCAGACCCAGCCCCCCTCGACGCCCTTCGCGATGGCAGTCCCGGGGGCGGGCCGGGCCGGCTCGGTCCCGATCAACCCGGGTTCCCAGCAGCTGACCATCTCGGTCACGGTCGTCTACGCGCTGTAACGGCGAGATCATGCCCTAGTGTTGGCGCCGGGCTGCCACGGCCAGTAGGCTCACGGCATGGCCGTGAACCGCACCGAAGGCTGGTGGCGCCGCCCCTGAGGCGGTTCCTGGTTCGCGCCCGCAGATCCTGAAGGCGACCGCCCCGGCAGCCGGCGGTCGCCTTTCTCGTCCGCACCGTCCGGCGCCGGGCCCGACAGACGGCGAGAGGCCGAGATGCATCCCAAACAGTTCGAGACCGGCGGCGGCGTCCGGGTGAGCCGCACCGCCACCCCGTTCGACCCTGACCTGCTTGCGGAGATCACCGGGCAGGTGGAGGCGCGCCGGGGCGGCGTGTTCAGCTCCGGCATGGAGTACCCCGGGCGTTACAGCCGCTGGCACATGGCCTACGTCGACCCGTGCGTCGAGCTGGTCGCGCGCGGCAGGCAGCTCACGGCGACCGCGCTGAACGAGCGCGGCCGGGTGCTGCTGCCGGTCATTGGGGCCGCCATGCGCCGCGCGGGGGAGGCGAGGGTGGGTGAGGCGAGGATGGGCGAGGCGGGGGAGGAGGCAGCCCCGAGCCGCGTCAGCATCGTCGTCCCTGAGCCCGACGGCGTGTTCGCCGAGGAGGAACGAAGCCGGCGGCCCACGGTGTTCTCCGCCCTGCGCGAGATCATCGCGGCCTTCTCCGGCCCGGATCCGCACCTGGGCCTGTACGGGGCGTTCGGCTACGACCTGGCGTTCCAGTTCGAGCCGCTCCGGCAGCGGCACGCCAGGCCCGGCATCCAGCGTGACCTGGTCCTGCACCTGCCCGACCGGCTGTACGCGCTGGACCGGAAGCGGGAGACCGCCACCTGCTACAGCTACGACTTCGAGGTGGCGGGGACTTCTACCGCCGGGCTGGCCCGGGACGGCGACGCTGGCCCGCCACCCTCCGTTATAGATAATGATCTTCCCGCAGATCCGCGGCCCGGGTCCTACGCGGCTGTGGTGGAGCAGGCCCGGGAGCGGTTCGCGCGCGGCGACCTGTTCGAGGTGGTGCCGAGTCACGTGTTCCACGCGCCGTGCGACTCGCCCGCCGCCTTCTACGAGCGGCTGCGGCAGCGCAACCCGGCGCCGTACGAGTTCTTCCTCAACCTGGGGGAGGGCGAGTTCCTCGTCGGGGCCTCGCCGGAGATGTACGTGCGGGTGACCGGGGACCGGGTCGAGACCTGCCCGATCGCCGGGACGATCGCCCGGGGCGCCGACCCGCTGCAGGATGCGGAGAACATCCGTGCCCTGCTCAGCTCGGTCAAGGACGAGTCCGAGCTGACCATGTGCACCGACGTCGACCGGAACGACAAGTCGCGGATCTGCGAGCCGGGCAGCGTCCGGGTGATCGGCAGACGCCAGATCGAGATCTACAGCAAGCTGATCCACACCGTCGACCACGTTGAGGGACGACTGCGGCCCGGCTTCGACGCGCTGGACGCGTTCCTGACGCACATGTGGGCGGTGACCGTGACCGGCGCGCCCAAGGCCTGGGCGATGCAGTTCATCGAGGATCACGAGGACGGCCCGCGCTGCTGGTACGGCGGCGCGGTCGGGTGGATCGGGTTCGACGGGGCGATGAACACCGGGCTCACCCTGCGCAC
>DASYXX010000726.1:0-7015 GCA_035934395.1 Streptosporangiaceae bacterium | reverse complement strand
ATCTGGCCTGGGGCGTTAACGTGCCGGAAACACGGGCCGGGCAGACTGACGGGGTGGACAGGCAGGAAGAGTTCGTGCTGCGCACGCTCGAGGAGCGCGACGTCCGTTTCGTCCGTTTGTGGTTCACGGACGTGCTCGGCTACCTCAAGTCGGTGGCGGTCGCGCCGGCCGAGCTCGAGGGCGCGTTCGCCGAGGGCATCGGCTTCGACGGGTCGGCGATCGAGGGCTTCGCCCGGGTCTACGAGGCCGACATGATCGCCAGGCCGGACCCCTCGACGTTCCAGCTGATGCCGCTGCGCGGCGAGCGGGCCGTCGGCCGGATGTTCTGCGACATCCTGATGCCGGACGGGTCGCCGTCGTACGCCGACCCGCGGCACGTGCTCAAGCGCGCGCTCGGCCGGGCCGCCGACCTGGGATTCACGTTCTACACCCATCCCGAGATCGAGTTCTTCCTACTGCGCGAGAAGCCGGAACCCGGGATGAAGCCGCAGCCGATCGATACCGGCGGCTACTTCGACCACACGCCGCACACGATCGCGCACGACTTCCGGCGCAGCGCGATCGTGATGCTGGAGAGCATGGGCATCTCGGTCGAGTTCAGCCACCACGAGGGCGCGCCCGGCCAGCAGGAGATCGATCTGCGGTACGCGGACGCGCTGTCCACGGCGGACAACATCATGGCGTTCCGGCTGGCCATGAAAGAGGTCGCGCTGGACCAGGGGGTCTACGCGACGTTCATGCCCAAGCCGTTCACCGAGCACCCCGGGTCGGGCATGCACACACACATGTCGCTGTTCGAGGGCGACCGCAACGTGTTCTACGAGCCCGGCTCCGAGTTCCAGCTGTCCAAGCTGGGCCGCGCGTTCATCGCCGGGCTGCTCACCCACGCGGCGGAGATCACCGCGGTGTGCAACCAGTGGGTGAACTCCTACAAGCGGCTCTGGGGCGGCGACGAGCGGATCGCGGCGGCGGGCGGAGAAGCGCCTGCCTACATCTGCTGGGGCCATAACAACCGGTCGGCCCTGATCCGGGTGCCGATGTACAAGCCGCAGAAGGGGAACGCGACGCGGGTGGAGTTCCGCTCGATCGACTCAGCCTGCAACCCGTACCTGGCGTTCGCGGTCATCCTGGCGGCCGGCCTGAAGGGGATCGAGGCCGACTACGAGCTGCCGCCCGGGGCGGAGGACGACGTGTGGGCGCTCACCTCGGCCGAGCGCCGCGCGCTGGGCATCGCGCCGCTGCCGCAGAGCCTGTCGGACGCCTGCAACGTCATGCAGGGCAGCGAGCTCGTCGCCGAGACGCTCGGCGAGCACGTCTTCGACTTCTTCCTGCGGAACAAGCGCTCGGAGTGGCAGGAGTACCGGCGACAGGTCACCGAGTTCGAGCTGGATCGCTACCTGAACGTGCTCTGACGCGCGGCGCGCGGGCTCCGGGTTACAGGCCGGGGTGGATGCCGCGGTGGAGGCGCTGCTGGTAGCGCCGGTCCGCCTCGTCGCTGAGGGGGCGCAGCCTGGCCTCGGCCGTGGCGATGATCTCCGCCCACTCGGGCTGCCCGAGCACGGGCGCGGCGGCGTCGCAGAGGTCGGCGTAGAGCATGACCGCGTGAGCGAGCCAGTACGCGCGGGTGACGTGCAGCCGCTGGAAGTTGTACAGCGCGTTGCCGGTGCCCGGCTCGGTGTAGAACAGGCCGGACGGCGCGCTGCCCGGGCGCGACGCGGCCGCGGAGGACAGCGCGTACAGCGTGAGGCCGCTGCCCGGCAGGTAGGCCTCGAATAGCTTGCGGCGCTTGGGCAGCCGCACCTCGTGCAGCCCGTCCTCCTGGGTGAGCTCGGCGAGCCTGGCTTCCATGGTGGCGGCGCGGTCCGCGATCTCGCCGGCCAGGTCGGGCTGCCCGGCCCCGCCCGCCTCGGCACTGCGGTCGGTCATCGCGCTGAACCAGGCGATCGCCTCCGCGGTGAGCGCGTACGCGCGTTCGCGGCGCCGGTCCGCGTCGGACGGCTCGAGCAGCCACCGGGCCCGGACCAGGGTGTCGGCGAGGCGCCCGACCGCGGTGAGGTCGGCCAGCGAGGCCTGATCGCGCAGCCCGATGACCGCGAGGCGGAACGCGTGGGAGGCCTCGGTGACCATGGCCCGCATGTGCGTCTCGACGGTGACCGGCAGGTTGAACCGCCAGCGGGGCTCGCCCGCGGCCGGGGCGCTGGCCAGCCGGGCCGGGTCGATGGCGTCGATCAGGCCGGACGCGATCGCGAGCAGCGCCTCGCCGAGCTCGCCGTCGGCCATGGCCGCCGGTGACCCGCGCCCCGCGGGGGCCGGGCCGGGCGACCAGCGCAGGACTTCGTCCACCTGGCGGATCATCTGATCCCAGGCCCTCGACACGGCGTCGATCAGCGGCGCCATGGTCTCCCGGATGTCTTCGTTCATGCTGTCCGTCCGCATGTGGTCGAGCTCTGGGGAATAGCTATGACCGTGAGGATATCGACCGCCGGTGGGCATCGATCGCCCTGGTCGCTACCGTGCAGGTGTGAGCATGCCGCGCGGGACCACCATGGCCGGGCAGCTGGCCGCGATGGGCTTCGCCGACACGGCCCGGGCGCAGCGCCTGATCACCGAGGATCTCGTGCTGGACACGGCCGCGGACCCCGGCCTGCTCCCCGCGCTCGCCGCCGCGGCCGATCCTGACCTCGCCCTGGCCGGCCTGGCCAGGCTGGCCGGCGACGCGGACCTGCGCGCCGCGCTGCGCGCGGACGCGGGCTTCCGGGCCCGGCTGATCGCCGTGCTCGGGGCCAGCGCCGCCCTCGGCGGGCATCTGGCGCGTCATCCCGGCGTCTGGGGGGTGCTCCAGGGTCCGGAAGCGCTGCGGCGTCCGGCAGCGGGCGAGCTTCGCGACGAGATGCTGGGGGCGGCCGTCCGGGCCGGTGACCACCCGGTCGCCGCGCTGCGCGTCGCCTACCGGCGGCGGCTGCTGCACCTCGCGGCCCGAGACCTCACCGGGGCCGAGGACCTCGCCGCGGTCACCGCCGAGCTCGCGGATCTCGCGGCCGCGGCGCTCGAGGCGGCGCTCGAGATCTCGAGGTCCCAGCTGTGTCCGGGCTCGGCGCCGTGCCGGCTCGCGGTTATCGCGATGGGGAAGTGCGGCGGCCGCGAGCTGAACTACGCCTCCGACGTGGACGTGATCTTCGTGGCCGAGGCCTACACCCCGGGCGAGGAGACCGCCGCGCTGCGAACGGCCACGCGGCTCGCCACCGGGATGATCCGGGCCTGCTCCGAGGCCGCGGCCGAGGAGGCCATCTTCCCGGTCGACCCGAACCTCCGCCCGGAAGGCCGCGACGGGCCGCTGGTCCGGACGCTGGCCAGCCACCGCGCCTACTACGAGCGGTGGGCGAAGACCTGGGAGTTCCAGGCCCTGCTCAAGGCCAGGCCGGTGGTCGGCGACGCCGAATTGGGCCAGGCCTACCTGGCCGCGCTAACGCCGATGGTCTGGCAGTCGGCCCAGCGCGAGAATTTCGTGGCGGACGTGCAGGCCATGCGCCGCCGGGTGATCGGCAGCCTGCCCGCCGACCAGGCCGGCCGGGAGATCAAGCTCGGTCCCGGCGGCCTGCGCGACATCGAGTTCGCGGTGCAGCTGCTGCAGCTCGTGCACGGCCGCACGGACGAGACGCTGCGCGCCCCGGCCACGCTCGACGCGCTCGCGGCGCTGGCCGCCGGGGGTTACGTGGGCCGCGACGACGCGGCGAGCCTGGCCGCCGCCTACCGGTTCCTGCGCGGCGTGGAGCACCTGCTCCAGCTGCGCCGGCTCCGGCGGACCCACACGCTGCCCGAGGACCCGGCGGTGCTCCGCCAGGTCGGCCGCGCGCTGCGGGCGATGGAGGCCGGCGGATCGCCGACCGCGGACGGAAAAGACCCGGCCGACGATCTGCTGACGCAGTGGCGCCGTCACGCCAGCCAGGCGCGGCAGCTGCACGAGAAGCTGTTCTACCGGCCGCTGCTCGAGGCCGTGGCCAAGCTGCCAGGCGAGGCGGTCCGGCTCACCCAGGAGGCGGCCCGGACCCGGCTCGAGGCGCTCGGCTACGCGGACCCGGCCGGCGCCCTGCGCCACATCGAGGTCCTGACGTCGGGCGTCTCGCGCCGGGCGGCCATCCAGCGGACCCTGCTGCCGGTGATGCTCGGCTGGTTCGCCGACGCGGCCCAGCCCGACGCCGGCCTGCTCGCCTTCCGCCAGGTCAGCGAGGCCCTCGGGGAGACCTCGTGGTACCTGAGGCTGCTGCGGGACGACACCAGGGTCGCGCAGCGGATGGCGAGGCTGCTCGCGTCCAGCAGGTACGCCACCGGGCTGCTGCTGCGGGCTCCCGACGCGGTCGCGATGCTCGCCGACGACGCGCAGCTCGCGCCCAGGCCCGCCGCGGCGCTTCGCCAGGAGGCCGTGGCCGCGGTGCGCAGGCACCAGGCCGCCGACGAGGCCGTCGCGGCGGCGCTGGCGCTGCGCCGCAGGGAACTGCTGCGCACGGCGGCTGCGGACCTGCTCGGCCTGTCCGGCCCCGAGGAGACCGGCGAGGCCCTCACCACGGTCGCCGCGGTCACGATCGGCGCCGCGCTGGCGGCGGCCACCAGGAAGACCGAGGACGAGGGGGGCCCGCTGCCCACCCGGATCTGCGTGGTGGCGATGGGCAGGCTCGGCGGCCACGAGATGGGGTACGCGAGCGACGCCGACGTGATGTTCATACACGAGCCCGATAACGGCGCCGACGAGGAGGCGGCCACCCGGGCGGCGCACGCGGTCGCCGAGGAGCTGCGCGGGCTGCTGGCCCGCCCGCGGCCGGATCCGGCGCTCCCGGTCGACGCCGGGCTGCGGCCGGAAGGACGGCAGGGCCCGCTGGTGCGGACCCTGGCCTCCTACCGTGCCTACTACCAGCGCTGGTCGGCTCCCTGGGAAGCCCAGGCCCTGCTGCGCGCGGAGCCGGTCGCCGGCGACCCCGCCCTGGGGGAGGCGTTCACGGAACTGGCCGATGAGTTCCGCTACCCGGCGGGCGGGATCAGTGAGGCTTCCATCCGGGAGATCAGGAGGATCAAGGCCCGGATCGAGTCGGAGCGCATGCCTCGCGCGGTCGATCCCGCGCTGCACCTCAAGCTGGGCCCGGGGGGCCTGGCGGACGTGGAGTGGGTGGCTCAGCTGCTGCAGCTGCGGCACGCCCGCGCTGTGCCCGCGCTGCGGACCACGCGCACGATCGCGGCACTGCAGGCGGCGACCGGCGAGGGCCTGATCGACGCGGCCGACGCGGCGGCGCTGACCGCGGCGTGGCTGCTCGCGACCCGCATCAGGAACGCGGTCGTGCTGGTGCGCGGCCGGGCGGGCGACACGGTTCCCACCTCGCCACCGGAGCTCGGCGCGGTCGCGCGGCTGCTCGGCTACGCACCCGAGGCTTCGCAGGACCTCATCCAGGATCACCGCCGGGCGGCCAGACGAGCCAGGGCCGTTATGGAACGGCTTTTTTATGGGTGATACCTCCGTATGACGGGAGTCGGATTCCCACGGCTAATACCGGAGTAGGGGGGCCACTCGGTCGCTGGGTGCACGCGGGCATGCGCCGGCGAGTGCATGCTTGTGAGGTGATGGGTTCAGCCGCGCCGCGTACTTCCTGGCCGGGCGCGCTGGTGGAGCGCGCGCTGGCGTTCATCGCCGCCGACTTCCGGCGGCCGGTCGGGCCGGTGTTCGCGGCCGCGGTGCTCGCGGTGGCCGCGGTGGCCGCGCGGAGCACGCAGGCGGGGCCGCTCGACGGGTCCGTGGCGGCGCTGCTCGGGTTCCTGGCCACGGCCCCGATCGCGGTCATCCGGCGGTTCCCTGGCCCGGTCATCGGGCTCGTGCTGGCGGCCAGCTCCGTGTTCGTGATCTTCGCCCGGCTGTCCTGGTCGGTCGCTGCGGTGGCGGGCTGGCTGTTCGCCGTGGCGGCCTGCCCGGTCCTGCTGCCTCGTCGGCAGGCGATCCTGGCCGTGGCGGCGATGGAGGTCGCGGTAATCCTGGGCGTGCTCAACCTGCGCGCCAACGCGACCCCCTGGGACGCCACGGCCGCCGAGGCGCTCGCGGTGATCGTGGCGTGGGGGGCCGGGGAGCTGCTGCGGGCCCGGCGGCAGGCGGCGATCGAGCAGGCCGCGGCCGCCGCGCAGCTCCGGCAGCTCAGCGAGCGCGACGCGGCCGCCAGGGAGCGGGCCTCGATCGCCCGCGAGCTGCACGACGTGGTCGCGCACCATGTGTCGATGATCGCGGTCCGCGCCGCGACCGCGCCCTATGCCATAACGGACCTGCCAGAGCCGGGCCGGGAAGCGTTCGGCGAGATCGCGGAGGAGGCACGGACCGCGCTCACCGAGCTGCGGGTGGTGCTCGGCGTGCTCCGGGCCCCCGGCTCTGGGCGCTCGGACACCGCGCCGCAGCCGCGGCTCGCCGACCTGGACGAACTGCTGAGCCGGATGGCGCGGGCGGGCATGGACGCCGACATGACCGTGACCGGGCGGCAGCGGCCGCTGCCCGCCTCGGTCGAGCTGTGCTGCTACCGCATCGTGCAGGAGGCGCTGACCAACGCCGGGCGGCACGCGCCGGGCAGCGCGGTCCGGGTGGAGGTCGGTTACTTGCCGGCCGCACTGAGCGTGCGGGTCAGCAACGGACGCGGCACTGGCCCGGTCAGGCCGGCCGCATCGTCGGGATACGGGCTGACCGGGCTGCGGGAGCGGGTGGAGATGCTGCGCGGCGAGTTCCGGGCGGGCCCGGACGGCGACGGCGGCTTCGACGTGATCGCGCTGCTGCCTGTTGCGGGGGATGGGTCGCCGTGACGACCCCGGGACCGTTGCGGCTGCTGGTCGTCGACGACCAGGCCGTCGTGCGGCTGGGCTTCACGGCGCTGCTGGACTCGCAGGACGACATGGCCGTGGTCGGCGCGGCCGGCGACGGGCAGCAGGCCATCCGGCTCGCCGCGCAGCTCAAGCCCGACGTGGTGCTCATGGACATCCGGATGCCCGTGCTCGGCGG
>DASYXX010000722.1:0-5871 GCA_035934395.1 Streptosporangiaceae bacterium | reverse complement strand
GCGGGCGGCCGCCGAGGCGATGGCCGCTGAGGCGACGAGCTCCCGGGCGATGAGGTGGCCGCTTCCGGCGGGCCCGCCTGGTATGAGATCCGCGTCGCGGGCGTCCTGGACAGCCGGTGGGCCGCCTGGTTCGACGGCCTGCAGGTCAGCGGCCACACCGAGGAGACAGTCATCTTCGGCCTGGTCACCGACCAGCCCGCGCTGCACGGGCTGCTGGCCAAGGTCCGCGACCTTGGGCTCACCCTGATCGCAGTTCGCCGACTGGATCCTCGCAGCCGGGAAGAGGCCGCTTCGTGAGCGCGATCACCACAACCGCGCTGCCCGATCCAAAGTCCGCTTGTCAATAATCGAGTCTGCTTGCCAAGAATGGAGCGTGATGGGCAGAACGGGCGTTGACCGTGCGCAAGCCCCGCCCCCCAGCGGCTGGTCTACGGCAGGCACCGTCGCGGCGTACGCCGCCGCGATCGTCGCGTTCGCGTACGCGCTGGTGAGCCTGTACTGGGCCGCCGGTGGGCATGGCCTGCTGAGCACGGTCGGCGGGTACGTGGAGCACTTCGCCCGCCACGGCGGGGCCCTTCCGGTGCTGGTCGCTGTCGCGGCCGTGGTGGCGAAGGTGGCCGGCGGCCTGCTCGCGCTGGCGCTGGTCCGGCCCTGGGGGAGAGTAGTTCCGCGCGGGTGGCTGCTGCTCAGTTCCGCGGGGGCCAGTGCGCTCCTGCTGGTATACGGCGGTCTTGCCGTCGCGGCCGCCGCCCTCGCCCTTTCCGGGGCCGTCCACCCCGCCGGAGGGGTGGACCGGACGGCGCTGCGCTGGCACCTGGGAGTCTGGGACCTGTGGTTCTTGGTGTGGGGGATTTTGATGGCGCTGGCCACAGCCGGCTACTGGCGCCAGGCGGGAACCGGAACACCTCGTGCCAGGCACGGAAACCACAGGTGACGGCAGCGATGCTGGGCAGCGGAGAAGCGGCAGCTTAGGCCACCTCCAAGCTGTTCTGGGCGCCAGCACTGCTCAGCATTGAGCCGGCTCAGGCCGACGACCACGGCGGCTCGGCTCACCGGCCAAAAGCGCCGGGCCGTCTGGCCTGGCCGGGGTAACCCGGCTTCCCCGCCCAGCCTGCCCCGAAGCCCTCGATACCGCCTCCACGGCACAACACCTGGGCACATTCGGTCCGAGCTCTTGCTGTCTTGGCCCGGTCGTACCGAAGGCGTGTACAGAACAGTTAGTCTGCGTGCACGAATGGCCGGAAACCTACTTATAAGCTAGACATTCATAATCGGCGATCTGGCGGCACATCGGCCCCGAGATCGGATCACGCTCAGTGATTGGCGCTGGCTCGCGCCGGTGCGCAAGTAACCGCCGATCTGCGCGGTAGGCGGTACCCGCGTCCTCACGCATGTCGGCGCCCACGAATGGATGTTCTGCGCCTGTGGGCCGGTGTCGCAGGCCTTCAACCGAGCCGCTCGCGAACAAGCAGCACACACCAGACGACCGCGACTTACCCCGCAAGACCTGGCCACTCTGCTCGGCAGGGCAGGAGCCCGTGGCTTCGCAGAAGAGATCCTCCTGCTGATGTCTGAACCGATCGACAACGGCACATAAATGATCCTTACGCTCCGGTCCGGCGGCGCATGCGGCCGCGGTTCACGCCGATCGGGCTGGGCCGCGGACCGCGGGCGCGGTCGGCCATCTCGGCCCAGAAGTTGATGAGCTGGCCATGCCGCATCTCCTGCCAGGGAGCCCGGCGGCGCCCCAGCGACCTGCGTGTCAGCAGCATCTGCTGCCGGCGGCAGAACGCCTCGCTCATCTCCATCCTCGACTGCGTCCCCTTGGGCGGATACGGGCACAGCTCGAACGGGCACCCGTCCACGCAACTGGTCCCCGGCGCCGACGACGTGGCGGTGCCGACGGTGAGCCCGGGGTCCAGGGACGGCCGGTACCGGGTGATGCACGGCGGCAGGTCGTGTCGGTTCGAACGCTTCAGCCGCCGCTCGCTGTCCGGCGGCTGGTCGCCCCGGTCGGCGAGGTTCAGCAGCAGCAGCACGTCGGCGACCAGTTGCTGGGCCCGTCCGTTCAGCGCGGTCCACCCGGCCGACGGCGGAATCCACAGCCGGTGCTTGCGGTAGGTCGTGGCGTCGCTCGTCTTGCGCGAGCCCACCTTGCCGACCACGCCGCTCTCGTCGATCCACAGGTACCGCTGCGGGAAGCCGGTCTTCAGGGCCAGGACCGCGAGCTGGGCTGCCTCGCGGACGAACGGATGCGGCTCGCCGGGCACGCCGGTGTGCGGGTTGGGGTCGGTAGCGTCGCGGCCGGCCACGTCGAGCCAGTGCTGCACGATGGCCTCGGGCTTGGCGCCGTGCTTGTTGGCCGGATGCCGCGCCTCGTCGGACAGGCTGAGCAGGCACAGCGCCTGGATCAGGGTCAGCTGGGAGAACCAGTACTCGGTGCCCTTCAGCATCTCCAGGGCCTGCTCGGCCAGGTGCATGCGCAACTCTTGCCGGGTATCGGGATTGGCGGGCCGCCGGTTGGCGGCGTACTTGAAGCCCTGCGCGATCCCGATCTCAAGCGTGATGTCCAGATCCTCCTCGCCGGACCGCCGCCCGTACCGGCCGATATGCCGCAGCCACTGATCGAGGTCCGCCTGCGCCTGGTCAGCCAGTTCGGCGGACTGGGCACTGCCGGTCGCGCCGACCGAGCCGACCAGCATCGGTGCCAGCCAGGCACTGATGATCTTCTCCACTGAGCTGCTGATCGCGGATCGAGACGCGGCGACCTCGGCCCGCGCCAGGCGCTCGGCCCGCTCGCTATGGCAGATCGGGCAGGGCGCGGCCAGGACCGCGCTCAGCTCCTGGTACGCCGAGTCGCCGCCGACGCCGATCTCCTGCGCCGCCGCTAGCTTGACCGGGTAAGACCGCTCCAGGCAGGCGATCTCATAAAGCTGCCGGTAGGCAGGAAGCTCCAGGCTCGCCTCACCGTGCTGGCGCCGGTCGTCAATCCGGCGCGCCGCGTCGCCGAACCGGCTGACCAGCAGCAGCTTGCCCTCATCCAGCGTCCGCGGTTCCTGGGCGTGGATTCGCGGCCACTGAGCCTTGATCTTGTCGGCGATCGCGAGGTGGGTCGGCTCGGGCGCGCCGCAGTCGATCTCCAGCGCGGCCGCGTACATGTCCAGGACCTTGTTGTCGTGGCGTTTCCCGGCGGCCTTGCGCAGCGGATCCACGTATTTCTGCTGGACATTCGCGCGAGCGGGTGTCTTCTTGGGGCGGGCTTGGCGGCCGCCAGCGGCAGCCGCGCCGGCCGCGGACCCGCTGGCCGAAGGGGCGCCGGCCGCGCCGGCCGGGTCCGGCTGCCACATGCCCGCAGCGTCGTTCGCCCGGGAGCGCAGAACCATCGCGATCAGGAACTCCCGGCCCGGCCCTGGATGTTTCAGGGCCTGCTCGCAGTAGCCGGGGTCGGCCAGCGCCACGTCCAGCAGCCGTGATCCGAGATACGCCTGGATCAGGCTGTGCGGGAACCGGACGCGCTGGCCGCGCAGCTCGACCAGGTCCAGCTGACCGGCCCAGGCCGCGGCCAGCCGCACATCGATGTTCCGGACCCCGGACGAGTTGCGCGCATCCCCGTCGATCTTCGCCAGCCTGGCCTGCACCTCCGCGGACAGCCGTTCTTCCGGCTCGAGCTCGGCGAACTCGATCTCCAGCTTGTCGGTCTTGAGGCCCACGCAGGCCAGCGCGGACATGTGCTCGAACGCCGCGAGGCGCTCGGCCTGATTGAGCGGGACCTCCTCGCGCAGGTAACCGGAGATGAGCGCGCGCTGCCAGGTCTCCAGCAGAGCCAGCCGCAGCCTCGAGCGGTCCACCCCGCGGGTGTCGACCACGCCGCGCCGGCCGCCCGCGCTGGGATCCAGCAGCCCCTTGGCCTTCAGCTCGCGCGTGATCTGCAGGTACAGCGGCGCCTCGACCACGTCTGCGGTCTCGACGATCCAGGCCAGCCTGCGCTCGTCCTCCCGGCTGCCGTCGTTGCCGATGTAGGCCAGCGCCGCCTCGTAGCTCAGCGGCTCGAGCGCCAGGATCGCGGCCACGGTGGCCCGCAGCGGATCATGCGGGCGGGAGGCGATGACCAGCGGCAGCCGCTGCTGATGCGCCTTCCGGATCGCCGCGCGGATGATGTTGTCCCGCTCCTGCTCCGCGCTGTTTCCGACCAGCGCCTCCTCCAGGCCGTCGGCGAGCACGACGATCCGGTTGTCGTTGCGCAGCCGGCGCCAGATCGTCTCGCCCTCGGCCAGCGAGATCAGCCGCTGGTTCACTTCGCCGAGGAAGCGCTCCTGCGCCATGGCCTCGAAGTCCAGGGTTTCCCTGGCGTCGCGCAGCCGCACCGGGACAGGGATCGCGTGCTTGTCGGCCAGCATCTCGGTGAGCCTGACCAGCACCGCGGTCTTCCCCGTTCCCACCCCGCCGACCAGCACGTGCGGCCGCATCCGGCGCTCGTGCAGGTCCGCCATCACCACCTGGCACAGCTCATCGCGGCCGACGACGTCATCGAGGATGGTCCCCGCCGTGGGAACCAGCTCGCGGGAGTCAGCCCGGGCCCGGCCGCGGTACTGCCGCACCAGCCCGAATATCCGCCACAACAGGAAAAAGGTCGCCAGCGCGATGAGCAGGACCGACGTGAGGATATTCGTAATGGCCCCGCAGGAGAAGCCGAGCGACCCGCACCTGCGGTCCGGGTCGAACTGCCCGAAATTCGACGGGCTCCCGTGCACGACCACATAAATGGACCAGCCCAGCCAGGCCAGGAATACGACCACCGCAAATCCGGTCACGATGGCCAGCGACACGATCAGCGGCCCCGGCCACCACCGCTGCGGCTCGTCGACCCCGCCGCGGTCGCGACGGCGCGGACGCGGGCCGCCCAAAGTCCGGGTGCGCCGGCCGGCCACCGTTCGCCTGCCCGGGGTCAGCCGCCTCGTCGAGCCGATCATGGTCGCCATCGTAACCACCACACAGTCCGCGATCAGGCGTTACGGGTTTCAACCCGGCCGTGTCGCCATAAGCCGAATGGCCGCCCGGCGAGCCGATTGCCCGACCGCGCAAGTATCTGGCCGGGTCCCGGCTTGCTCTGTCACTGCGAGGGCCATTTCCGTCAGTAGCAGGGGAGATGAGCGGTGATGGCTGCCACAGCGGGAACTCATGCAGCAGCGCCGACCCGGCCAGCAGGTCTGACCAAACGTGAGCGGCGCTGGAGCTACGCCGTCTGGGCGTTCGCGCTCGCGGGAACTGCTCAGCGACCGGCGCCGCCCGCGTGCTGTCGGCGAGCCCGAAGACAGCTGTCACCAGGCGTCCTGACAGGGCCGCATGTTCACGAAGCTGTCATCACCGGGCAAGAGGCAGCCGAAGACCGGCTCAGTCCTGGGCCAGCTCGGGGAAAACTTCTGCGGCGAGGCGCTGTGCAGGCCCCAGGTCCACGTAGTGCCCATGGCGCCCCATCCGGACTTACTCGCATGCCGCCGACCGGGCGCCGGGCCCATCTCCGGAGATGATCTCGTCGGGATGGCAGTGGCCATCCGGCAAACTTTGATTATCCGTAGCATCCCTGCACGCGCCGGTCCCGTGCTCGCCACCTGGCCCGCCCGCGCGAGCCGACCAGATGACCAGCCAAAGGACCGGATTTGCATGAGCGGTCGTTGGGAGGTGCCGCACATGCACTCTCGGCTCGGTAGGGCTCGCAGACGCATCCAGCGCTCCCCTGAGAACCAGTCACCAAGACGCGACGAGAGCGGGCGTAGCTGGTTCATGTCAACTGTCGAGCCCGGCCGCCGCCCGTCGGACTGTGTGCCGCCTCTCCTCGGTCAGTACCCAAGGACATCGGTGATGATCGCGTCC
>DASYXX010000719.1:0-7884 GCA_035934395.1 Streptosporangiaceae bacterium | reverse complement strand
CGAGGCGGCGCTGGGCGGCGGCGATCGCGACGGCGCGGTCACCCCGCTGCGCCGGGCCGCCGGGCTGGTCCGGCGGCTGGGCGCCCGGCCGCTGGCCAGCGACATCGACCTGCTCGCGCGGCGGGCCAGGATCTCCCTGGCCGATGACGCCGACGCCCGGGCGGCCTTGCCCGGCCCTGTCGGCTTCCCCGGGCAGGAGCTGGGACTCACGCCACGGGAGTTCGAGGTGCTGCGGCTGGTCGCGGCCGGGCGGAGCAATCGCGACATCGCCGCCGAGCTGTTCATCTCCGCGAAGACCGCTAGCGTGCACGTGTCCAACATTCTCGGCAAGCTCGGCGTGTCGGGCCGGGGCGAGGCCGCCGCCCGGGCGCACCAGCTCCGCCTGTTCGCGTAACGCCCGAAGGGCTGTGGCCACGCGCCCGGGGTTGCGTTACGTCGTCATATTCTTCATGCGCCTCAGGTGCGGCGCAGCAGCCGCATCGGGAGGCCTCGGGCGGGACGCAGCGTGATGTTCGCGGTGGGCTCGGGGATCCCGCGCATGGTCAGCTCCAGCCGGTACCGGCGGGCGATCGTCGCGAGCACCAGCACGGTTTCCAGCTCGGCGAACGAGGCGCCGACGCAGGCGCGGCGCCCGCCGCCGAACGGGATATAGGCGTAACGATGGCGGGCTGGCGGGGCCGGATGCCCGTTGCCGTCGTCGGTGCCGGGACCCTGCTCGTCGCGCAGGAACCGGCGGGGGTCGAACCCGGCCGGGTCGGGCCAGAAGTCCGGGTGCCGGTGCACCAGGTAGGGCGGGATCGCCACCAGGCTGCGGGCCGGGACCCGGACGCCGGCCACCTCGTCGTCGGCCAGGGCGTTGCGCTCGATCGTCCAGGCCGGCGGGTAGAGCCGCATCGCCTCGGCCACGACCGCCCGGGTCCAGGGCAGCTTGTCGGCGTCGCCGGCGTCCGGATCACGGTCGCCGAGCACCGTGTCGACCTCGGCCTCCAGAAGCAGCCGGGCCGAGGGATAGGCCGACAGCAGCGCCAGGGACCAGGACAGCGTGTTCGCGCTGGTCTCGTGGCCGGCCAGCATGAACGTGGCCACCTCGTCGCCGATCTCGGTGTCGGTGAGCGGCGAGCCGTCGACGGCGCGGGCGGTCAGCAGCACGTCGAGCAGGTCGCGGCCGGTGTCCGCGGGCGCCGCGGCGCGCCGGCCGGAGATGATCCGCGCCACCGGGCCCTCGATCCCATCGGGCGTGCGGCCGACCCGGCGGGCCACCGACTTCAGCGCGCGGGTGGAGGCCGGCCCCCACGGCACGGGAACGAAGGTGGCCAGCGTGGCCAACCGCTGGCCCGCGTTCATCGCCCGTCCCATCTGCTCGGCGTCGCCGCTCAGGTCGAAGCCGAACAGCGCCTGGCCCACGATGTCCAGCGCCAGCGCGCTCATCTGCCCGGCCACGTTGATCGTCGTGCCGTCGGGGAGCGAGTCCCACCGGGCGGTCAGCTGCCGCGCCGCCGCGGTCATCGCCGGGGCGAAAGCGGTCACGTGCCGCCGTGAGAACACCGGCTGGACCACCCGCCTGTGCCGCCGCCACTGCTCGCCCTCGCTGGTCAGCAGCCCGTCACCGATCAGCGCGCGCAGCGGCCGGTAGGTGAAGGCCTTGACGTAGTTGTCCTGGTTCGCGGCCAGCACGTGCTCGGCGTGCTCAGGCCGGCTGAGCAGGTAGAGGCTGTTACCCGGCCGGTAGGGGACCCGGATCGTGTCCCCGTACCGGCCGGCGAGCCGCAGGTAGCCGTCGAGCGGGTTGCGCAGGACGGAGGCGATGAAGGCCGTCGTGCCCGCGGCGTTCGGCCCGGGCACGGCGTCCCGGGAGGATCGGGCGTTCATGCTCTCATACTCCGCGCTGCTGCTGCCCGGGGCCAGGGAGCAGAACGTTCAGACCGACCGATAGCGTGCTGAACGCAACGTAACGCCAGCCTCAGGCGTCTAGGGAGAGAACGACGACGACCGCGCCGTGTGGTCCGTTGTCCTGCGAAGACTCACGTAATGTGCTTAGGTCCTTCGTATTGCCCCGAGCGCTGACCCTGAGAGGACCCGAACCCCCATGACCAGCCTGGCCGACAACGACGTCATTGCCCCGATGACGCCGGAGCAGCGCGCAGAGTTCGAGCAGAACGGCTTCCTGGTGATCCGCGGCGCGCTGAGCGAGTCGGAGGTCGCGTTCTACGTCGACGCCATCGACCGCGTGTACGCAGCGGAGAAGGCCGCGGGCCGGCTCTCGCCCGAGGGCGCGATGCACCTGCTCAGCGCGGTCACGAACTGCCCGGACGCGGTGGGGCTCATCGACCACCCGCGGACGCTCCCGCTGGTCTGGTCGATGCTGGGCTGGAACGTGCACGTTTACCACTCCCACCTCGACGTGCATCCCCCCATCCGGGTGCCCAAGCCGTTCCGCTTCGAGTGGCACCAGGACGGCGGCCGGCAGAACCGCGAGATCGAGAGCGACCCTCGGCCGCGGCTTTCCGTGAAGCTCGCCTACTGGCTCTCGGACGTCTCCGAGACCGGGCGCGGCAACCTCAAGGTCGTCCCCGGCAGTCACGTGCAGAACTGGATCGACGGGCCGCCGCGGCGTGACGTCGAGTGGCCGGAACCCGAGGGCGCGATCGAGGTCCAGGTCAGCCCCGGTGATGCCGTGTTCTTCGACCGCCGCCTGTGGCACGCCCGGTCGGACAACTACTCGGACGTCACCCGCAAGGCGATGTTCTTCGGGTACACGCTGCGCTGGATCGCGATCCGCGACGAGCTCGAGGCGCTGCACGCCAGCCCCGGGTTCGAGAGCCTCAGCCCGGTCCGGCGGCAGCTGCTCGGCGGGATCGGCAAGGGAATACCCGGCGAGATCGAGGGCGATCACAGCTGGGGCCACTATCCCGGCACCACTCCGCTGTACGGCTTCCTCAAAGAGCGGAACCTGCTCGACACGGACAACCCGCCCCTGCGCGCGTAGCCGGCCCCCGGGTTCATTCCCGCAGCCTGGCGGGGCTACCGGCTGAAGTCCACAGCGGTCGTGTTCGCCCCGCTGACCACCACCGCGACGCGCTCGCCCGGCTCGGGAACGTACCGCCCGGACAGCAGTGCGGCCAGGGCCGTGCACCCGCCCGGCTCGCCGACGACGCGGAGCGTGTCCCACAGGGCCTGCTGCGCGCGCAGGATCGCCTGGTCGCTGACCAGCACCACGGAGTGCACCCGCCGGGAGACGACCGAGAACGTCAGCTGGCCCACCTGCCGCGGCGCCAGCGAGTCCACCGCCACGCTGCCGGTGGCCGCGTCGACCGGCCGGCCCGCCGCCAGCGCCTCGCTCATCGACGGGGCACCTTCCGGTTCCACGCCCACAACCTTGATCTCGCCGTCGACGGCGGTGACGATGCCGGACAGCAGGCCGCCCCCGCCGATGGCCGCCAGCACCGTGGTCACCTCCGGCGCCTGGCGGCGGAGCTCCAGCCCCAGCGTTCCGGCGCCGAGCACGGTCTCGGGCTGGTTGAACGCGTGTACTCGCAGCGCGCCGGACTCGGCCGCCCAGCGCTGGCTGACCGCGAACGCGTCGGAGTAGGTCGCGCCGTCGATCACCAGGTCGGCGCCGTACTCCCGGATCCGGCTGATCTTCGCCGGCGAGGAGACCTCGGGCACGAAGATCCTGGCGGGCACGCCCAGGACCCCGGCGGCGTAGGCGACCGCGGCGCCGTGGTTGCCGCCCGAGGCCGCCGTCACCCCGGCGGCCGGGACCTCGCGCAGCAGCAGGTTGGCGAACGCGCCGCGGACCTTGAAGGACCCGGAATGCTGGAGCATCTCCAGCTTCAGGGTCAGCGGCCCGGCAGGCAGGCCGAAGTCGGCCCGGTCGATGCCGATCACCGGCGTGCAGCGCACGTAGGGCCGGATGCGGGACTCGACGGCCGCCACGGCCGCCGGGGTGAGCGCGTCGGCCGCGGTCGGCGACGTCGACGGGGTCGGGGTCATCGGGGTCGGGGTCATCGCCCGCCCCCGAGCTCCCGCTCGATCAGGTCCATGGGATCGGCGGCCAGCCGGTAGAAGGTCCACTGCCCGATGCGCCGGGCGGTGACCAGGCCGGCCCGGGAGAGCACCTGCAGGTGGCGGGTTGCCGTGGGCGCGGCCACCCCCAGCTTCTCCGCGATGAACATCACGCACACTCCGTCCTCGACAAGGTCACCGTCGCGCTGCGGCGGGAAGTGGCGTACCGGGTCCCGCAGCCAGCCCAGGATCGCCAGCCGCTTCTCGCTGCCCAGGGCGCGGAACAGCTCCGCGGCGCTCATAGCTACTTAGCTAATCATCTACGAGTTCGCGGAGCCAGTGGGTTTTCTGCGGATCCGCGGTGCCGGTGCGCGGCGGGTGCGGAGGCGCGGGTGCGGTTGGTGCGCGGTGCGGCGGGTGCGCGGTGCCGGGGCGCCGAGGCGCGGCGGGTGCGCGGTGCCGGGACGTGGTTGGACGTGGGCCGAGGCTGGCCGGTGGTGGCGGGACGGCGGGCTAGGAGGCGTGAAGCGGGTGGGTGGCCCGTTGTGCTGGTATGAGCCGGATCGTCGGGCCATCCATCCGGTTCGGCGCTTAGGGCGGGGCTTCGGCAGTCGGTCGCGGAGCAGTCGGTCGCGGGGCGGCGGGCCGGCCGGAGCCCCGGCGGCCCAGCCGGGCGTTCGTGCGGGCACTGGGTCACGGGCGGGTTGTACTGGCCCCGGCCAGCGCGGGGAAACGGACACGCCCGTAGAGGACCTTTTCACAAGTACCAGGGAGTAACTACCCCAGTTTGTGCCCTTTTGCTCCTGCGGAACTTGTGATATGTACGCGCTACCCCAGTTACGGACAAGCGTTGCGGCGCGCGTGATGTGTCCGAAAGTTATCGAGAGTACGGCAGAGCCTGACGCGGGCCCTGGCAGGCCGGAACCCGGGTGGATGGCACCTTGTACCCGGTGGTAAGAGCCTGATCGTGGGCACTCTCATCCGGTTCGGCGCGCCCGGGGCGCTGTCGAAGCGGGTGGATGGCCCGTAGTGCCGGTTACAGGCGGATCGTCGGGACATCCGTCCGGTTCGGGGCGCAGCGCGCAGGGGCTTCGGTCGGCCGCGGCGGGCGGCTGGGACGCGGCACGCGGCGTTACCGGGCGGGTGGGCTGTTGCGCAGGACGCGGTCGAGCAGGGGGCGCGCCCTCTCGCGGTAGCGGGCCGGGTACTGGTGTGCCATGCCGAGGATCCAGACCGCGGCCTCGAGGTCCCGGGCCCGGGAGAACGGGGCGAGCGCCTCCGGCGCAGGGGTTGGCTCCCCGGTCACGCCCGCGTAAGCGGCCAGCGCTTCGGCCGCGTTCGCGGCCTGGCTGGCCACGAACGGATCGCTGTGCGTCCAGGCGGTCAGCGTCGCCACCCTGGCCACCACGGGCGCCGGGGCCAGGTGAACCAGCAGGTTCCCACGGCTGGACAGCACGCGGGGATCGTCGGCCGGCAGCCCCTGCTCCCGGGCCAGGGCGACCGCCGCGGCGAGCCCGGCGCGCCGCATCTGTTCGGCTCGGTCGCCCGCGTCGCCCTGGCCGCCTGGCATCCGCCAAGTATCGCCGCGGGCGGCCGCCGTACTTTACCGGCTTACTGGGCGGCGACCGTTACGGATATTAAGGATCGTTCGCCGGTCGCGTCAGCCGGAGATGAGCCGCATCAGGGCGCCATTTGCGGGACTGAGCTCGGTGACCCAGCCCGCGCCGTTGCTGAGGAACTTCGAGTCGGTCACCCACACCTGGTTTCCGGCCGAGGCGACGGCCCCGCCCGGGTCGCTGTCCGCGAACGGCGGGCTCGACAGGGTCCTGACCCGGCGGCCGGTCGCGGCGACCTCGATGACCGAGCCGTGCGGGCGGGAGCCGTCGGCGGACTTGGCCCCGACGTTGACGACCAGCCAGACCGCGGAGCCGTTCGCGGTGATCGCGAACGGGACGTCCGGCAGGGATATGACCCGGATCAGGGCTCCCGTTACCGCGTTGATCTCGGTGAGCGCCTTGCTGTTCCCGCTGGCCACCCAGACGTGGGTCGCGTCGGCGGTGATGGCCTGGGGGCCGTTGAGCTGGTAGCGGGGGGCTGAGATGACGCGGATCAGGGCGCCGGTCGCGGCGTTGATCTCGGTGAGCGAGTTGCCGGTCGCGTTGGCCACCCAGACGTTGGTGGCGTCGGCGGTGATCGCGACCGGGCCGTTGAGCTGATACTGCCGGCCTGCGATGACGCGGACGAGCGCGCCGGTGACGGCGCTCAGCTCGGTGACCGAGTCGCCGCCGTTGTTGGCCACCCACACGCGGGTCCGGTCCGCGGCGATGGCGTCCGGACCGGCAAACGCCCACCCGGGAACGCGGACGTCGCGCGGCGAGGCCTGAGCGGTCCGGGCCGGCCTGGGCGATCTGGTGGCTCTGGGCGGCGCGGCGGCCGTCCCGCAGGCCGACACGGCAACCGCGACGGCGCACAGGCTCGCCAGCACCGGGCCGGGCTTGGGCTTGGGTCGCTGGATCGTCACGGACCTGCCTTTCGTCTCGGGGCCCCCGGGGCAGTCCTCCACGCGCGACTTAGACGCACGCGGGCCGGCGGATGGTTGCTCGCGTCGCCAGGCAAGTCCCGGGACCGATTTGGGCGTTAAGGTGGCAGCGTGGTCTCCCTCGATCAGGTCGCCGCCTTCGCCGCTGCCGCTCTCGTCCTGATCGTGATCCCCGGGCCCGGTGTGCTGTTCGTGATCGGGCGCGCGCTGGCGCACGGCCGGCGCACCGCGCTGCTGTCGGCCGCGGGACATGCGGCGGGGAACTGGGTCCTGGCCGTGTGCGTCGCGCTGGGCGTCGGGACGATCGTGGAACGCTCGGCCGCGGTGTTCACCGCGGTGCGCCTGGCGGGTGCCGCCTACCTGGTCTGGCTGGGCATCCAGGCGTTCCGCCATCGCAACTCGCTGGCCGAGGTGCTCGACAGCACAGCCGCGCCCTGCGGCGACGCGCGGGCGGCGCGGGAAGGACTCGTTGTCGGGGTCACGAACCCGAAGGCCGTGATCTTGTTTGCCGCGGTGCTGCCGCAGTTCGTCGACAGGGCGGCCGGGCACGTCCCGGTCCAGATGCTGATCCTGAGCGCGATAGTCATCATGATCGGCCTGGTCTCGGACAGCTGCTGGGGACTGGCGGCGAGCATCGTGCGGTCCTGGTTCGCCCGGTCCCCGCGCCGCCTCGGGCTGGTCGGCGGGGCCGGCGGGCTGGCGATGATCGGCCTTGGCCTCACCCTCGCGCTGACCGGCCGGAAGGACTGACCACGCGGCGGTCAGGCGGTCTGCGTCTGACTGGCGGCCTCCAGCCCGAGCTCGGCGACCGACGTCTCGCGCATCTTGAATTTCTGCACCTTCCCGGTGACGGTCATCGGGAAGTCCGGGGTGAACCGCACGTACCGCGGGATCTTGTAATGCGCGATCTTGCCGGAGCAGTAGTCCCTGACCTGCTCCGCGGTCAGCTCGGCGCCGGGGCGCAGCTTCACCCAGGCACACAGCTCCTCGCCGTACTTCTCGTCCGGGACCCCGATCACCTGGACGTCCTCGATCGCGGGGTGGGTGTACAGGAACTCCTCGACCTCGCGCGGGTAGACGTTCTCGCCGCCCCGGATGACCATGTCCTTGATCCGGCCCACAATGTTGAGGTAGCCGGCAGCGTCCATGACGGCCAGGTCGCCGGTGTGCATCCAGCGGGCCGCGTCGATCGCCTCGGCGGTCTTCTCCGGCTCGTCCCAGTACCCGAGCATCACCGAGTAGCCGCGGGTGCACATCTCGCCCGGCTCGCCGCGGGCCAGGACCAGGCCGCTGTCCGGGTTCACGATCTTGACCTCGACGTGCGGGTGTACCCGGCCGAC
>DASYXX010000696.1:0-7861 GCA_035934395.1 Streptosporangiaceae bacterium | reverse complement strand
CTCGGCAGCATGTTCGCGGCCATCGACTGCCAGCCGCGGTGGCGCGAACGGCTCGGCGAGATCACCGTACCGACCCTGGTGGTGCACGGGGACGAGGACCCGTTCTTCCCGCACGGCAACGGGGTAGCGCTGGCCGCGGAGATCCCGGGCGCCACTCTGCTCACACTGCCCGGCATCGGCCAGGGCGTGCCGCGTGTGACGTGGCCGGACGTCGTGGAGGCCCTGTTGCGCCACACCTCCTGACCGCCACTCTGGCCCAAGAGTGGCGCCCGGGGCATACCGCGGTATTGGCAAGAACGGCCGGTCCTCACGGTTCACCCCAGCGATCGCTGAGGATGGCCGGGCTTGCCCGCCATCCTCAACCGACCTCAACCGACCTATCTACTAACACGGATAGGAGACCGTCGCCGGTTCATCGCGGGCAGCCCGGCGATCAGGGACGCGCGACGGCTCAATGCCAAGCGCCGGTGGCTGGCGCCGCCCCCGGCCGGTGAGTCCGGCTGGCCATGCTCACCGGGAGCTGGTGCGGGCCGGGCGGACTGCGGGTGATCGGGGCGATCCCAGGTCAATGCACGGGTTTTCGGCCAGTTGTTCCGGTTGCCTGGTCGAGCCGACGGTAGCGAGGACCGCCACGGTCAGCAGTACACCCAGGGCAGCGGTGGCGATGTCGGGGATGGTGTAGGGGGGGTGGAAGCCGGAGCCGGCGGCTTGCGGTGCTGACGCGGCGCCGATCAGCAGTGCGGCCCAGGCTGACCAGCGCCGGCCGCTCCGGCATCCGCGTGCGGTCCGCAGGCTCAGCGTGGCCGCGGCGAGGCCGGCTGCGACCAGCCCGATAGCCAGCCCCGCGTGCCGGGCGGTCGCCAGGACGATGCCGCACCGGGCCAGGTCCAGGGCTGCCGCTGCGACCAGCATCACGGCGATCAGGCTCCGTCCGGGCCAGAGACCCGCCGCCGACAGGGTCGTCCCGCCGTCAGGGTCGGGTCCCCGGACGCCTCCGGGCTGGCCGTTCCTCATCAGGCCGCGGCGGCGTCGTGATCTTGCAGCTGCTGGCGGAGCGCCTGCAATGCGTAGTGCAGCCGTGACCTGGCTGTGCCGGGCGGGATCCCTAGCCGGCGGGCGAGGGTTGCGGTCGTACCGCCGCGGTAGAAGGTTTCCACCAGCACCGCCCGGTGCGCAGGCGACAGGTGCTGCAGGGCGCCCGCGACGAGCTGCCGGTCCAGGACCTGCTCCAGCCCGGTATCGTCGCGGGCGTCGTCGTCGGGTTCCGCTTGCACCGTGACGGGGCGTGACCGCGCGGCCCGGTCGGCGTCGGTCAGCAGGTTGCGCGCGACCCGGAACAGCCATGGCCGGATGGGCCGGTCATCGGCGCTCAGCTGCGGCAGGTGCCGCCAGGCGCGGATGAAGGTCTCCTGCACGATGTCGTCCGCGCTGTCCCGGTCAGGACAGAACTGCTGGACGTAGCCGCGCAGGGCCCCGGCGTGATGACAGTACAGCTGGCGGACCGCGGCATCGGCGTCGGGAGGCAGCTCGCCGCGGGGAGCATTCAAGATGGCAGTCATATCTACTAACACGGATAGTAACTCGTTTACGTTCACCCGGCCCGCGTCAGAGGCGGCGGTGGCCGGCGCCTGCGGCGAGGCGGCGGCGCCGGGTGGCGTCCCCCAGCCTGCGCAGCCGGCCAGTGACTAGGGCCTGGTCTGGGCAGGCTCGGACTGCGCGGGAGCCGTGCGGCTATGGCCTGCCGCCGCCGCGACGCCCAGCCGCCGGACGGAAATCCGGCAGTCGCCCGGCGTCCTCAGATGTGAGTCGCGACCCGCACGGGGACGCCTGGGGAGCGGTGGATGTGAGGGGGTGACATCCACCGCTCCCGTGGGAGCGCCTTTCTCAGTGCGCGTCCGGCGCCGACTCCAGGTGGCTGAGCACGAACTCGGCCACCCTGTGGCCGAGCTGCTGGCCGACCACGAGGTCGATCATGGTGTGCTGGCCGGCGAAAAGCCGACTGAGTGTTGCCTCGTTGGCGGCCGCCTGGAAGCTGTCGAAGGACCGGGTGACGCCTGGGTCTCCGTCCGACGTCACGGCCAGCTGCTGGTCGTCGCCGTAGAAGGCGCGGAGCACGGTCGCAGCTGCCTCGCTGATGGTCGCGTGCGCGCCGGGATAGGACGGATCGGCCGCGGTGACCGCGAGCGGGAGCCACGTTGGGTTGCCGGCGATGCCGGGGTTGCCGATCGTGTTGCCGAGCTGGATCGCGGTGACCGGGCGCCACACCAGGTAGTGGTATTTCGCGTCGTAAAACGCGATGGTGGCGTCGGCCAGGGAGAGGTCCAGGTTCTCGAACACGGTGACCGTCCGCTCCAGGCTGGAGTGCCGGGCGACGGCGAGCCTCTGGGCGATCTCATTCCAGACGTTCCAGATCGGTGCTGCGCCCCAGAACTTTGCCAGCGTGGTTTCGTCAGCGGTGCGGGTAGTGCTGGAGTTCTGGCCCAGGCTCTGGACCTGGTTGAGCGCGGCCGCGTAGGCGGCGCTGGTGATCGGCGGCGGTGGGGCCGGGCGGAACTGCGACCCGCTGTTAAGCACGAACGGCGTGACCGTGCCCCAGTTGGTGAACACCGGCGCCGGGAAGTTCGGCGGAGTCGGCCGGTAGTCGCCGGGCTGGGTGCCGGGCACGAATGGCGGCGGGGTTACTGCGGAGCCGTCAGAGGCCCGGAGGCCGACGAGCAATTCGGCGGCGGTGGCACCCACCTGGATGCCCTTCTGCTTGCCGGGGGTGTCAGGGATGGCGGCCAGTTGCGCGGCGAGCATCTGGTCGAGCCCGCTCTTCTGTGCCGGGTAAAGGGCGGCCAGCACGTCGTGCGCGGCCTGGTCGGCGGCGGCGTCCGGCCGGGCGCCATGCGGCGCTCGCACCGAGAACAGGTACGGCGGGGCCGCATGCGTGATGGAAACCACGGCGTCGTACTCGGCTGCCTGCAAAATCGCGAAGCTACGGGTGGAGTGCACGGTCGCGGGCTGAGCCCCCGGCGTGCCGAGGATGGTGATCAGCTCGCGGTTCCAGTCGACCACCGACTGCCCGGAACCACGCGAGAAGGCCACCGATGCGGGTTGACCAGCCGCGTGCCGGCCAGCGACCGCCGCAGCCGCCGTCGCCGGAGCGGCCATGCCGGCGACCATCGCGGCCCCGGCCAGGAAGACCGCGCCTTTTCTTGTCCTGCGCATGTTTCAGGGCTCCTCTCGGGGTTGGGATCGGCTGGCGGCATTTGCCAGCAAGCCCCGAGCCGCGGCGGCGCAGGGCCATCTACTAACACGCGTAGTAAGGGCAGGATGTTCAACCAGCCGGGTGAGGGCTCTGAATTCGCGCGATTGGCCTGGTCATCGGGGGCCGCCGATTGACGGCGCACAGTCTTCGGCCGGTCGACCCAGTGCTTGATCACCTCGACCTGCTCGGTCATAGCGAACATCCCGCCAGGCCCTGCGGGGTTTCGGCCGTTCCGCGGCGCGGGACGCTGTCGTCGTGGGTGCCGCTGTCGACGGGCACCGGCGGCCGGCCAGTGGGGGTGCGGCCGGCTAGCCTCGGGGCTGTGGTCGATCGCATCGGGGGGACGATCGACGGCGACGGGGTGCGGTGTATCGCTGAACGGCGGGAGCACAGGCCATAAGCTCGCGGCCCCGGCCGCGATGGCGGAGGATGTGACGTTCATCGACCGAGAGGAGACTTTTAAGGCGGCAAGCGCTGAGCCCAGGGGGGGTCTCCTATGTCCGAGATTCGGGGGAAGAATCAGCCTGCGCCCGGGTTGCGTGGACCGGGGCAGAGATACGCAAGGCCGGCGCGGCCGAGGGTCGTGCCGAATCTTTTCGGGGTTCCGCTCGGTCTGGCCGGGCTCGCGACGGCGTGGCACGCCGCGGAGGCGAAACTCGGCACGTCCCCTGCGGTTCCGGGCGCCATCGATGTCCTGGCCGCCGTTGTGTTGCTGATCCTGGGCGCGTTGTACGCTGCGCAGGGTCCCCGGCGTGTCGTGGCTGACCTGCGCGATCCGGTCCAGGCGCCGTTCGTGGCGGTGCCTGCGATCACCGCGATGATGCTGGCCGCGGCGCTGGCGAGCGTGGCCTTTGCGGTGGGGCGCGTTCTGGTCGTGATCTTCCTGGCGGTGACGATCGGCATTGCGGGCTGGCTCGCTGGCCAGTGGATCGCGGGCGATGCGGATCAGGAGGCCGTGCATTCGGGTTACTACTTGCCGACCGTTGCCGGCGGGCTGGTGGGCGTGATCACCCTGTCCCAGGTTCACCTGCACGGACTCGCCGAGGCATCGTTCGGGATCGGCGTCCTCTCGTGGGTGCTCCTAGGCTCGGTCGTGCTGAACCGGCTCATCACCGCGAAGCGCCTGCCTGCGGCGCTGCAGCCGGTCACCGCGATCGAGCTGGCACCGCCCGCGCTCGCCGGGGTTGCCTGGTTCGCCTTGGCCGCCCGGGGCATTACCGTGATCGCGTATGCCATCGGCGGGTACCTGGTGCTGATGGCCTTGGTTCAGGTACGTCTGCTTCCTCGCTACCTGAAGCTCCGCTTCTCTCCCGGATTCTGGTCCTTCACGTTCTCCTACGCCATCGCCATCACGCTGGCGCTGGAGTGGATTACCCGGACAAATCCTCCCGGTGCCACCGGATACGCCATCGGGGCGACCGCGGCGATCACTGTCTTCATCGGGGCCATCGCCGCGCGTACCGTGATCGCTGTAGCCCGGGGCCAGTTCCTCGCACAACCAGCCGACGGCCTGCCGAGGCCGCGGACCCCCGTGCCCGGCTCACCCGCCGAACGGCAGAGGACTGGAGGTGGAGGCATGTGAGCGGGTGGCGACAGTACCTGGATAGCCACCCGGCCAGGGACAGGGTGGCCGGAGATGATTGTCGAGCTCGGGGACAAGTAGTACTCCTTGACCGCGCCGATGAGAGGTGCGCAGGTGCGCGGTCTGGCCGGGAAGCCCGGGCGTGCGCCGCAGGCGCGTTGGGTATGAGTCAGGATCTCGCGAGCGGTATTAGGGGGACGCGATGTCTACGCAGTCCGTCAGCACGGAGACCATGACCTTCAACGACGGGGGGCGATGAGATGGCAGCGACTGACCAGGACAAGGGCGCGGTGATCGTCACCGGCGCCAGCCGGGGCATCGGCGCGGCGATCGCCGGGAAGCTGGCCGATGACGGCTACGGCGTGATCGTCAACTACGCGGCCGACGCGGAGGGAGCCGAGTCGGTGGTGTCGGCCATCCGGGCCAGGGGCGGCCGGGCCGAGGCCGTGCGCGCCGACGTCGCTTCCGAGGATGACATCACGGCCATGTTCGACCGGGCGCAAGAGCACATGGGGCCGCTTACCGCGCTGGTCAACAACGCCGGTTCCGTCGGCGAGCAGGCGCATATCGACCAGCAGCACGAGGATGCGCTGAACCGGCTGATGCAGGTCAACGTCGTGGGGCCGATGCTGTGCGCCAAGCACGCCGTCCATGCGATGTCGACCGCCCACGGCGGCAAGGGCGGATCGATCGTGACGATCGCCTCGCTCGCCGCCCAGGCTCCCCCCGGAGACTGGGGCGTGGTCCCGTACGAGGCAACCAAGGGCGCGCTGGTGACGTTCGCGCGGGGCCTGTCCAACGAGGTCGCACCCGAGGGCATCCGGTCCAACAGCGTCTCGCCGGGGGCCATCGATACGGCAATGTCAGCTTCGACTCCGGAGGTTCGGGACTTCATCGTCCAGCAGAGCCCGCTGGGCAGAATCGGCCGGCCTGACGAGATCGCGAACGCCGTGTCGTGGCTGATCTCGCCGGAGGCGTCGTACGTCACCGGCAGCGACATCACCGTCGCGGGCGGGCTCTGACCGGCCAGGTCCAGCTGCCGGCCCTCCGCCGGCGAGCGGCATTAAGCGGACGCGGCAGAGCGGAACGGAGCGGGGCCAGATCAAGCGGTGTCAGCCGAGCGGGCCAGAGCCGCGAGCGCGGGCAGCAGGCCCTCGGCGCTGGCCAGGTCGCCGTCGAGCGGTCGGTCGGCGGTGTCCGCGGGCAGGGCGCCGGCCGCGAGGTCGAACGACTCCGCCAGGGAGGCCGAGGCCGGGCGGAGGCCGCGCAGCCGCAGGGCGCGCACGGCCGCGACCAGTTCGCAGGCCAGCACGATCCGGTATGCGGCGATCACGCCGGCGGTGGCCCGCGCCGACTGGGTGGAGAACCCGGCGTGCTCCTCGACCCCGCGCGACAGCACCGCGCTGCCGAGCGCTGCGGGGGCGGCCAGCCTGCGGATGTCGGCGATCGCGGACTGGGACACGTACTCCAGGATCATGATCCCCGAGCTGGGCGGAGGGTCGGTGGCCAGGAACGGGGCCAGCCCGGTGAACGCAGGCTCGACCAGCGTGCCGAGCCGCGCCGCCGACAGCGCCGCGGCCTGGAAGACCGCGGCCCGCACCGCGTCGAGGGCCAGGCCGACGTAGGCGGTGTGGAAGTTCCCGTTGTGCCACACGGTCTCGCCGGCCACGTCGATCAGCGGGTTTTCCGCCCTGGCGTTGAGCTCGACGGTGATCGTCTGCTCGGCGCTGCCGACCGCGTCGACCAGCGGGCCGTGCACCTGCGGGAACGCACGGTATCCGTAGGGATCCTGGATCCTCGCGGCCGGCGCGACACAGCCCTCCAGCAGGCGCCGCATCACCCGGGCCACGGCCTGCTGGCCGGGGTGCGGGCGAGCCTCGTGCACCGGAGCGGCGTACGGCTCGGCCGAGGCGTCAGTGGCCAGATGCGAGAGCGCGGCCACGGGCATCGCCGCCTGCAGCAGCTCACCTGCGTCGTGGCAGGCCAGGGCGGCCTCGCCGAGCGTGGCCGCGTTACTGGAGATGAACGCGAGCGCGTCGGCGGACTCGAGCGCGAAGCGCGGCGGCCGCGCGGGCGCCTGAAGCCACTCGCGCTCGCCCCGCAGGCACAGGGCGGTCACCGCGAGCGCGGTCAGGTCGCCGGTGCCGATCGCGCCGTACTCGGGAACCGGGGGCGATATCCGCCGGTTGACGCAGTCCGCGAGCGCGCCGAGCACGCCCGGATCGACCCCTGACCCGCCGGCCGCTATCTGGTTGGCCCGCACGGTCAGCATCGCCAGGCCCAGCTCGGGGGCCATCAGCGGCCCGCCGCCGCCGGCGTGGCTGCGGATCAGGCGAAGCCCGTGATCGGCCAGGTCGTCAGCTGCGACCGCGAACCCCCGGTTGGCGCCGACGCCCGTGGTGCGCCCGTAGACCTCGCGCCGGGCCGAGACGCGCGCGGCGACGGCGGCGGCCGCGCGGGCTCGCTCGCGGCCCTGGTCGGCCACCTCGACCCGGGCCTGCCCCCGCGCCGCCGCCGCGGTCTGGCTGCAGGTCAGCGAGGTCCCGTCGAGGACCAAAACGGCCTCAACCAACGAGCCACCCCCTACCGGTGGCCCATACGATAACCACCAGCATCGCCTGTTGCCCACCGCTGGGCCGCGGTCCCGGAGCACGACCGGGTTTCCTCGCCGCCCGCGGGCCGAGCCGACCCGCCCAGCCGGAGCGGCATGCGTTACAGATGCTTTTTCAGGAATTGGATACGGAGGCCAGCAGTTCGCTGCGGGCCTGGTCGACCGCGGCGAGGATCGCGCCGCGCAGCACCGGGTCGCCGGTCACGCTGGTCGGGACGACCTGCGGCCGCGCCGGGCTGATCCGGCCCACCTCGGCGGCGACGCGCCCGGCCAGCGCGGTGCCGCCGCCCAGCCCCACCTCGCCGCCGAGCACGACAAGACCCGGGTCGAGCACCACGCAGATCGCGGCCACCCCGGTGGCCACCCGGCCCGCCAGCTCGGCGAGGAACGCGCCGCCGCGCTCGTCGCCGGCGGCGGC
>DASYXX010000690.1:0-11645 GCA_035934395.1 Streptosporangiaceae bacterium | reverse complement strand
CGAGGCGGGCGCCCCGCCCCGCGGGATGGGCCGGGGCGGCCCCGGCGCCGGCGACGCCTTCGCCGACCCGGGGTTCGGCGAGGCCCAGGAGGCCATGGACCGCGGCGACCTGGACGGCGCGGCGGCGGCGTTCGAGAAGGTGCTCGCGTCCGCGCCCGGTCACCCCGCGGCCACGATGGGGCTCGCGCAGGTTGACCTGATCCGGCGGGTGAACTCCTACGATCAGGCCAAGGCGCGCCGCGACGCCCAGGACAACCCCGACGACCCGGACGCACAGGCCCGGGTCGCCGACATCGACGTGGCCATGGGCCAGATCGACGCCGGGTTCGGGCGGCTGCTCGACACGATCAGGCAGACGTCCGGTGATGAGCGGGACCGGGCCCGGCTGCACCTGCTCCGGCTGTTCGACGTCTTCCCGCCCCGGGACCCGCGGGTGACCAAGGCCAGGGCCACGCTGTCCAGCCTGCTGTTCTGAGCGGTCAGCCGGGCTGGGCCGCGCTGGGCTGGGCCGCGTCGGGCTGGGCCGCGCTGGGCTGGGCTGCGTCGGGCTGGGCCGCGTCGGACGGCGCGGCGTCGGCGAGCTGCTCGAGCGCGGGCATGGCCGCGGCCAGCGCGGTGAGCTGGTCCGGGGACAGCGTCAGCAGGCTGTCGGCGAGCACGATCGTGTTTTCCTGCCTGATCCGGTCCAGCACCTCGTGCCCGCGCGCGGTCACGACCAGCGTCCACGCGCGGGCGTCGCCCGGCACGGCGCGCCGCTCCACGTAGCCGCGGTCCTCCAGGGCGCTCACCAGCCGCGTGAGCGTGGACGGCGCGATCCGCTCCGCCGCCGCGAGGTCACCCAGGCGCAGCGGTCCCGCCCGGTCGACCGTCGACAGCGCCGAGAGCTGCGTCGGCGTCAGCCCGGCCAGCTCGTGCTTGCGCAGCGTCCGGGACAGCCGGGCGATCACCACCCGCAGCCGCGTGACATCGATCGCGGGGGCGCCCGCGAGCACGGCCGTCGCCCGCCCGCCGTCACCCTGGCCGGCGTCCGCGCTTACCTCAGACACCCCTCAAGCGTACGTGCCCCCGGGCCATCCGGCCCCCCGGCATCCGGCCGGCAGGCACTGGGTGAACTTCCAGGAAGCTGGCGCATCATTGATGCATGGAGGCTGAATCCCTCGGCGGCCGGCTGCTCGTGGCCACGCCGCTGCTCGGCGACCCCAACTTCCGGCGCACCGTGATCCTCATCGTCGAGGACGAGCCGGAGGAGGGGACACTCGGCGTCGTGCTGAACCGTCCGACAGAGGTCCAGGTCGGGCAGGTGCTCGAGTCGTGGACCGACCTCGTGACCGGGCCGACCGTGGTGTTCAAGGGCGGGCCGGTCTCGCCGAACAGCGCCCTCGCGCTGGCCCTGGCGCGGGGCGAGGACGAGCCGCTGGGATGGCGATCGCTGGACGGCTCGAACATGATGTCCCGGATCGGGCTGGTCGACCTCGAGGCCCCGCCCGAACTGCTCGCCGGGGGCATAACCTCGCTGCGGGTCTTCGCGGGCTACGCGGGCTGGGGCCCGGGCCAGCTGCGGGCGGAGATCGAGGAGGGCGCCTGGTACGTGCTCGCCGGCGAGCCCACGGACGCCTTCCTCGCGGAGCCGGAACGGCTCTGGCCCGAGGTGCTCCGGCGGCAGGGCGGAGAGTTCGCCATCGTGGCCACCTACCCGGACGACCCGATGCTCAACTAAGCCCTCGCGGGGCGGCGGCGTAGACTCGGCCCTTGTGAGCACAGGCAGTGACATCAGGGAAGACACCCGGCAAGACACCCGGCAAGACACCCGGACCGTTCCGGATCTCTCCCATGGCGACGGCGATCACGAGCGATTCGCGCACTATGTCGACAAGGACAAGATTGTCGACAGCGCCGTGACCGGGACGCCGGTGGTCGCACTCTGCGGCAAGGTCTGGGTGCCGAGCCGGGACCCCCGGCGCTTCCCCGTGTGCCCCGAGTGCAAGGAGATCTACGAGTCGCTACCGGAGGGCGACGAGTAGACGCTCCCGGTGAGCTTGACGCCCGCGGTGCGCATCTCGTCGAGCGCGGCCCGGGTCGTGTCCTCCGCCACGCCCGCGGTGAGGCCGAGCAGCACCTGGGTCTGGAAGCCGGCGGTCGCCGCGTCGGTGGCGGTGGCCCGCACGCAGTGGTCGGTGGCGAGGCCGGTCACGTCGACCGCGGTGACGCCGCGGTCGCGGAGCCAGGCGGCCAGCGGCATGCCGTCGGCGTCCGCGCCCTCGAAGCCGCTGTAGGCGGCCGAATGCGCGCCCTTGCGGAACACCGCCTCGACCCCGCTCGTGTCCAGGCTGGGGTGGAAGTCCACGCCGGGCGTGCCGGCGAGGCAGTGCGGCGGCCAGGTCGCGACGAAGTCCGGCTCGGCCGAGAAATGCGCGCCGGGATCGATGTGAAAGTCCTGCGTTGCCACCACATGGTCGTACCCGCCGTCCGGCCCGGCGAGGTACGCGCTGATCGCGCGGGCCACCTCGGAGCCCCCGGCCACGGCGAGGGAGCCGCCCTCGCAGAAGTCGTTCTGCACGTCCACGATCACCAGCGCTCGGGCCACATGCCGAGCTTACCGAGCGGGCCCCCAGGCGGGTGGCCTGGGGCTATCCGACCTCGGCCGGGGTGCCCCCGGTGATCCGCACCAGCTCCGCGAACGAGGTGGGGAACACCGTGTGCGAGTGACCGCCGGCCGCCCAGACCACGTCGTACTTCTCCAGCCACGTGTCGACCACGGTGCGGACCGGGCGCGGGTGGCCGACCGGCGCGACGCCGCCGATGACCTGGCCGGTGCTGGCGCGGACGAACTCGGGGTCGGCGCGGCGCAGCGAGGTGATCCCCAGCAGCGCCGCCACCTTGCCGGTCGCCACCCGGTGCGCGCCGCTGGTCAGGATCAGCAGCGGCTCGGCGTCGGCGTTGAAGATCAGGCTGTTGGCGATCGCCCCCACCTCGCAGCCGAGCTGCGCCGCCGCGGCGGCCGCCGACGGCGCGGGCTCGGGCAGCTGGATGACCTCACCGGGGACGCCGAGCTCGCGGAGCACGCTGACGACGTGGATGGCGCTGGGATGCATGGCGCCAGGCTAGCCGGACGCCGGCCCGTGGTCGCACGGTATTTCCGGCTGCCGGGGGAGCGCCCGGGCTCTGGTGCTCACCCGCGGCGGTAGCGGGCGACGGCCAGCGGGGCGGTGACCGCGACGATACCGGCCGACCACAGCAGGGAGCCCGTGACGTACCAGGACACGGGGTGGCCGTGGAGGGCGTGCCCGGCCGGGCCGAGGGTGAGCGCGCGCACGGCGTCGACCATGTAGGTGATGGGCTGGTGGGAGGCGAACGCCTGGAGCCACCCGGGCATGCTGGCGACCGGCACGTAGGCGCTGGAGACGAACGTGAGCGGGAAGACCAGGAACGAGATCCCCTGCGCCGCCTGGGCGTTGGCGGCGGCCATGCCGGCGAGCACGAAGATCCACTCGAACGCGAAGCCGTAGACGATGCACAGGCCGAAGGCGCCGAGGGCGGCCGCGACGCTGCCGTGCAGCCGGAAGCCGACGGCGAAGCTGATGCCCGTCGACACCGCGGCGCCGAGGGCGAGGATCGCGGTGTCGGCGAGCGCGCGGCCGGCGAGCACGGCGGCGCGCGGCATCGGCAGCGACCTGAGCCTGTCGATCAGGCCCTCGGCCTTGTCCTCGGCCACGCCGGCGGCGGCGCCGATGCCGGTGAACAGCACGCCGGTCGCGACGAACCCGGGCACCAGGAAGTCGACGTAGGCGACGCCGGCGGTGCTGATTGCCCCGCCGAACACGTAGCGGAACAAGATCAGGAAGACCGCGCCGTTGGCGAGGCCGAGCACCACGAGCTGCGGGGTGCGCAGGTACTTCAGCAGGCCTCGGCGCGCGGTGACCAGGGCGCTGGCCGCCAGCGTGATCTCGCGCTGGGCGGGGCGTGCCGCGTCGGCGGTGGTTGCGGTCATGACGGACTCCTTACGCTAGCGGTGACTGGCTGGCTGCGGCCGGGCGCCGTTGCCCTGCCCCGGCCCGCCGGTGAGGGCGAGGAACACCTCGTCGAGGGTGGCGGGGCGCAGGGCGATGTCCTGGGCGGTCACCCCGACCGCGTCCAGGGCCCGCAGGCACGCGGCGAGCTGGCCGGGGGTGTCGGGCAGCGCGGTGCTCACCCGCCGGGTGGCGTAGTCGACGTGCGGCTCGCCATGGCCGAGCCGGGCCAGCGCGCCGGCCACGGCGGGCAGGTCGCCGCGGTCGCCGGCGTAGACCTCGATCATGCTGCTGCCGAATCGCCGCTTCAGCTCGGCCGGCGTGCCCTGGGCGATCATCCGGCCGTGGTCGATGATCACCACCCGGTCGGCCAGGTGGTCGGCCTCATCCAGGTACTGCGTGGTCAGCAGCACGTCCGTGCCCCGGGCCGCCAGGCCCCGGATCGTGTCCCACAGCTCGATCCGGCTGCGCGGGTCCAGCCCCGTGGTCGGCTCATCCAGCAGCAGCAGCCGCGGGGCGCCGACCAGGCTCGCGCCCAGGTCCAGCCGGCGGCGCATCCCGCCGGAATAGGTGCGCACCAGCCGTTCGCCGTCCTCGGCCAGCCCGATCTGCGCAAGCACTCCGGCGCTGCTGGCGCGGGCCTGCCGGGGCCGCTGGCCGAACAGCCGGGCCACCATCTCCAGGTTCTCCCGCCCGGTCATCGCCGGCTCCACCGCGGCGAACTGGCCGGCCAGCCCGATCACCCGCCGGACCGCCCGGGGCTGCCGGCGGACGTCATGCCCGGCCACGCGCAGCTGCCCGCCGTCCAGCCGGAGCAAGGTCGCCACCGCGCGCACGAACGTGGTCTTGCCCGCGCCGTTCGGGCCGAGCACCGCCAGGATCTGCCCGGGCTCGGCGACCAGGTCCAGCGCGTCCAGCGCGGTCGTCTTGCCGAACCGCTTGGTCACGCCGACCGCCTCGATCACAGGGGTCACGGTTGTCCTCCCGTCGATGTTTAGAACATCGTTCCCTAACAAAACATCGTTCATCTGAAGAGTGGTTTACCACAGAACGCTGTTCGGAGCAAGTACACTGTTAGGCGTGCCCGAGATGCCGGGGGCCGCTGGGCCCGAGCCATCGTGGCGGACCGAGCCGCCGTGGCGGACCGAGCCGCGGCGCCGCAGCGTGCCCAGGCCCGCGCTCAGCCGCGAGGTCGTCGTGGCCGCCGCGCTGAAGGTGCTCGAGGATGGCGGCGGGGAGGCCCTCACCATGCGCCGCGTCGCCGACCAGATCGGCGTCTCGGCCTCATCGCTCTACGGATACGTGGCCAACAAGGAAGAACTGGTCCAGCTGGTGCTCGACCGGATCTTTGACGGCGTGACCGCGCCGCCGACCGGCTCCTGGCAGGAGACGATCAAGGAGTACTCGCGGGCCATGCTGGCCGTATTCCGGCGCCATCCGGGCGTCGCCGCCCTCACCCTCGGCCGGGTGGCCGTCACCCCCAGCATGCTCGCCATGGGTGAGCGCATCCTCTCCGAGCTTCGCCAGGCAGGGATACCCGATCAAGTCGCGGCCTTCGTCGGGGACCTCGGCGCGCTCTACGTCGCCGCGTTCGCCTACGAGCTGGACGTAACGCCGCTGGACGGACGGCAGCAGGACTTCCTGGCCCAGTTCACGGCCTGGGTAAAGTCGCTGCCGGCCGACCGCTTCCCCAGCATCCTCGCGGTGGCCGACAAGCTCACCGCGGGAACCGCCGATGACCGGTTCGAGTGGGGCCTGGACGTGCTCGTCCGGGGCCTGGCCAGCTACCTGGACGTGCCGCCGGACCCGGCCGCGCGGTGGCCGGCCGACTAGCCTGCGACCCTCCGCGAGGTTAATCGCCGCCCGGGCCGAACACGGTCGGGATGGCCGGATATCCGCGCGAGAGCTGCAGCGCGTACGAGGGCAGCTCCGCCATCACCTCGCGGTGGCGGGCGCGCACGGCCTCCAGCGGCTCCCGGCCGACGATCTCGCCGTCGCGCACCAGCTGCTTCAGTAGCACGCGGTCGCCGGGGCCCGGAGCGGCCGGCGTTGTCGTTATCAGCTCGGCCACGGCCGTTCCGGCGTTGTCTCGGCTGCGCACCGCCCACTTGCGCCCGCCGCGGCCCGGCTTGCCGACCGACCGCTTCGCCACCGGCCGCAGGGGCGCGGCGTCGCCGGCCTCGTCGGCGCGGGCCACGAGCTTGTACACCAGCGCCGCGGTCGGCACCCCGGACCCGGTGACCAGGGATGTGCCCACGCCGTAGCCATCCACCGGCGTGGCCGCCAGCGCCGCGATCGAGTACTCGTCGAGGTCGCCGCTGACCACGATCCGCGTCTTGGTCGCGCCCAGCGAGTCCAGCAGCGCGCGCACCTGCCGGCCGACCTCCAGGAGGTCGCCGGAGTCGATCCGGACCGCGCCCAGGCCGGGGCCCGCCACCTCGATGGCCTTCCGCACCGCGGCCGCCACGTCGAACGTGTCGACCAGCAGGGTGGTGCCAGGGCCGAGGGTGCCGACCTGGATGGCGAACGCCTCCTGCTCGCTGTCATGCACCAGCGTGAACGCGTGGGCGGCCGTGCCGCTGGTCGGCACGCCGTAGTCGTAACCGGCGCGCAGGTTGGAGGTGAACGCGAAGCCGGCGATGTACGCGGCGCGGGCACTGGCCACGGCGGCGAGCTCGTGCGTGCGCCGCGAGCCCATCTCGATCAGCGGCCGGTCGCCCGCCGCGGTCACCATCCGGGACGCGGCCGAGGCGATCGCGCAGTCGTGGTTGAGGACCGAAAGCGCGAGCGTCTCCAGCACGACCGCCTCGGCGAACGCCCCCTCGACGACCAGGATCGGCGATCCGGGGAAGTAGCAGTCGCCCTCCGCGTATCCCCAGATGTGACCCCGGAACGCGTACGACTCCAGGTAGCGCAGGGTGGTGTCGTCGGCCACCCCGGTCTCGCGCAGGAAATCGAGCTCGGCCGGGCCGAACCGGAACCGCGCCAGCGCGTCGAGCAGCCTTCCGGTGCCCGCGACGACCCCGTAGCGCCGGCCGTGCGGCAGGTGCCGGGCGAATACCTCGAAGACCGCGCGCCGCTGGGCCACGCCGCTCCGCAGCGCGCCGCGCAGCATAGTCAGCTCGTAATGGTCGGTCAGCAGGCCGGTGCTCACCTGCAGGCCCGCGGCGGACGGCAGGCTCGTGCTGGACTGGTCGCTAGTCATTGAGGAAGCCTACGTACATCGAGCCGGAAGACGCCCGCCACCGCAGCCGTCAGGTGACCTCGCCGAGGAGATCGTGGTCGATGGCCCATCGACCACGTTCTATAGGGGTCCATGGCCCATCGACCACATGGCCAGGCCGCGCGGGGAACGGCGAAAGCCGCATAACGGGCGGGCCGGCGGCCCGCCGGGCCGGGAGCCCGCGGCCCCGCGGCGATCTCACGCCGGTGTGGCGGCGGTGTCGCCGGCCCGATGGGCGGGCTGGCAGACTGGGGTCTACGCGGAGAGTACGTACTGGGGAGGTGGACGGCCGTGAGCGTCGCGCCTGCTGAGGTTGAGCGGCCGGAGACCGGTGAGAAGGCGGTCCCCGATTCGCCGTGGGTCACGATCGTGTGGAACGACCCGGTCAACCTCATGTCGTACGTGACGTACGTGTTCCAGACCGTGTTCGGCTACGCGAAGCCGAAGGCAGAGAAGCTGATGCTGGATGTGCACCACAAGGGGAAGGCCGTGGTCTCCTCCGGCGCCCGCGAGGCGATGGAGCGCGACGCGGAGACCCTGCACGGCTACGGGCTGTGGGCCACGATCAGCCACGACTCGTGACCGACGCGGACGGGTCTGACCAGGGCAGCCTGGAGGAGCTGATGGCAGGGTTCCGCGCCACCTCGGGCGGCGCCACCGCCCGGTTCGGCGCAGCCCAGGCGACCATCCTCCGCGAACTGGTCGGGCAGATCGCCGAGCTGATCAGCGAGGACTGGCCGGGCGCCGCCGGGCCGGGGGCCGGGGAGCCGGGCTGGCCGGATAGCGGGCCGGCCGGGCCAGACGATCTCGCGGCGATGATCGGGCTGACCGACAACGCCAAGCTGCCGGACGACCCCGTTCTGGCCCGGCTGCTGCCCGACGCCTACCGCGACGACCCGGAGGCCTCTGGGGAGTTCCGCCGGTACACCGAGCAGGGGCTGCGCTCGGCCAAGGTCGCGGCGGCGCGGACCGTGCTGGCCACGCTGCCTGCCGGCGGCGGCCGGGTGCGGCTGTCCGAGCCTGAGGCGCAGGCCTGGCTGCGGGCCCTGAACGACGTCCGGCTGGCTCTGGGCGTGCGCCTCGAGGTCACCGACGACTTCGACGACCGGGTGGAGGAGATCGCGCCGGACGATCCTCGCGCGGCCTATATCGACGTCTACCACTGGCTGGCGTTCCTGCAGGAAACCCTGGTGCGGGCGCTGTCCTGACGGCCTGCAAGGGCGGTCCCGATTAAGCTCGCGTGCATGCTGATCATGCCGGGCGCGCTGCGCGCCGCGATCATCGCTCACGCCAGGGCCGATCATCCGGATGAGGCCTGCGGGGTGATCGCCGGCCCGGCGGGCAGCGATCGCCCGGAGCGGTTCATCCCGATGACGAATGCCGAGCGGTCGCCGACGTTCTACCGGTTCGACTCGATGGAGCAGCTGCGGGTGTGGCGCGAGATGGACGAGCGGGACGAGGAGCCCGTGGTGATCTACCACTCGCACACCGCGACCGAGGCCTACCCGTCTCGCACCGACATCGCGTACGCGATGGAGCCTGGGGCACACTATGTGCTGGTATCGACCCGGGATCGCGACGAGACCGAGTTCCGCTCGTTCCGCATCGCTGACGGGGTCGTCACCGAGGAGGAGCTGCGCGTCGCCGAGGATGACCCGGCGGGCGGCCGGGTGCCGGAATGATCCGGGCCGGCCGCCGGTTGGACCGCACGGAATCCCGCATACCCCAAATACCCATCTTGGAGCGCAGGCCATGGCCATCGAGGTACGGATCCCGACCATCTTGCGCAGCTACACCGACGGGGCGAAGTCGGTCGAGGGCTCCGGCGACACGCTGGCCGACGTGATCGCCGACCTGGACTCGCGGCACGGCGGGCTGCAGGAGCGCCTCGTGGACGACTCCGGCCTGCGCCGTTTCGTCAACGTGTACCTGAACGACGAGGACGTGCGCTTCCTCGGCGGGCTGAGCGCGCCGGTCAAGGACGGCGACACGATCACCGTGCTCCCCGCCGTGGCCGGCGGCGGGCTGTAAGAGGCTGTAAGAACTAGATGCGCTACGACTCGCTGCTCGACTCACTCGGCAGGACCCCCCTGGTCGGGCTGCCGAGGCTGTCACCCGCGCCCACCGCCCGGCTGTGGGCCAAGCTCGAGGACCGAAATCCGACAGGATCGGTGAAGGACCGCGCCGCGTTCTTCATGGTGGCGGAGGCCGAGAAGGACGGGCGCCTCAAGCCCGGCTCCACGCTGCTGGAGCCGACCTCGGGGAACACCGGGATCTCCCTGGCCATGGTGGCCAAGCTGCGCGGCTACCGGCTGATCTGCGTGATGCCGGAGAACACCTCGGCCGAGCGCAGGCAGCTGCTCGAGATGTACGGCGCCGAGATCATCTACTCCCCGGCCGCGGGCGGGTCCAACGAGGCGGTCCGGGTGGCCAAGCGGCTGGCCGAGGAGAACCCCGGCTGGGTCATGCTGTACCAGTACGGCAACGAGGCCAACTCGCTGGCTCACTACGAGACCACCGGGCCCGAGCTGCTCGAGGACCTGCCGTCGATCACGCACTTCGTCGCCGGGCTCGGCACGACCGGCACGCTGATGGGAACCGGGCGCTACCTGCGCGAGCGCGTGCCCGGGGTGCAGATCGTCGCGGCGGAGCCCCGCTACGGCGAGCTGGTCTACGGGCTGCGCAACATCGACGAGGGGTTCGTGCCGGAGCTGTACGACGAGTCGGTGCTGACCTCGCGGTTCTCGGTGTCCTCGGGAGACGCGCTGCGCCGGACCCGGGAGCTGCTGGACCTCGAGGGGCTGTTCGCGGGGATATCCTCGGGCGCCGCTCTCCACGCGGCGCTGGCCATGGCGGAGAAGGCCCACGCTGCTGGCCAGCGCGCCGACGTCGCCGTGATGATCGCCGACGCCGGCTGGCGCTACCTGTCCACCGGTGCCTACACCGGCACGCTGGAAGAGGCCGAGGCCCGCCTTGAGGGCCAGCTATGGGCGTAGCGCGGGATCGCCGCTTCTCCCAACCGCATCAATGGAACATTGATGCGGTTGTATACGCATCGATGGAACATTGATGCGGTTCGCGCCAAGCTTCGCGGAAGGTGCGGGTTGACAGGGTTGAGCGTGCTTGACGAGGCGACGGCGGTGCAGCGGGTCGGCGAGGGGCGGTACCAGGTGCGGCCCGACCCGCGGTTCGCGATCGTGGCCCCGGGCGGAGCGGTCCCCTCGGCGATGAACGGCGGGGTCATGGTGGCGACGGCGCTGCGCGCCGTGCTGGACACGTCGCCGCATCCGTACCCGGTGGCGACCAGCGCGCACTTCCTGCGGGTGCCCCGGCTGGAGCCGGCCGAGGTCGAGGTGACCTGGCTGAAGCAGGGCCGGACCGCGGCGACAGCCCGCGCCACGGTGGTTCAAGACACAGCGGTCCAGGACTCGCTGCCCGTGCTCGAGGTAACCGTGACCACCGGGGACCTGCCGCCGGACCCCGCGGCCAACGGGGAGCTGAGCTGGACCGGCGAGCCGCCGCGCCTGCCGCCGATCGAGGAGTGCGTCAACCTCGGCCACTGGGCGGGAACCGTCGGGCCGGACGGGACCTCGGGGTACGCGGCCCAGGTCGACCTGCGGCTGGACCCGGCGACCACCGGATGGCGGCGCGGCGAGCCCGCGGGCATACCGGAGATGCGCGGGTATTTCCGGCTCCGCGAGGACCGGGACCCGGACGCGTACCTGCTCGCGCTGGCCGTGGACGGGCTGCCGCCGGTGGTGTTCGGCCTGGGGGCGGCCGGCTGGTCGCCGACCGTCGAGCTCACCTGGCACATGCGGGCGGTGCCCGCGCCCGGCCCGCTGCGGGTCGCGACCCGGTGCCGGCACGTCAGCGGCGGCTGGTTCGACGAGGAGGCCGAGGTCTGGGACGCCGCGGGCCGCCTGGTGGCGCAGAGCCGCCAGATCGCCCGGGTGGGCCGCAGCAGCCGGGAGCGCTAGAGCCGGAGGCGAGCGCGGGCCGCAGCGTTATGGAACGCTCTTGATCCGCCACACCAGGATCGAGCCCAGCAACCCGACGACCGCGGTGCCCGCGAACAGCGTCGGGTAACCGCCCAGCGAGACCAGGGGCGCGGCGATAAGCGCGCCGATCGCCGCCGGGCAGACCAGCGCAATGTTGATCACGCCCAGGTCCTTGGCCCGGTCCCTGGCCTCCGGCAGCACCTGCGTGATCAGCGCCTGGTCGACCGCGATGTAGCATCCGTAGCCGATGCCGAACAGCACCGCCGCGCCCAGCGCGGCCGCCGCCATCAGCAGGCCGGACACCGTGACCAGCATCTTGCGCCGGCCGCAGCGGTCGGAGATGACCCCGCCGACGATCGAGGTGAGCACCACGCAGCCGGTGTAGATCAGGATCAGGATGAGCAGGCCATCGGCGGC
>DASYXX010000666.1:0-3327 GCA_035934395.1 Streptosporangiaceae bacterium | reverse complement strand
GCGGCCGCGGCCCTGATCGTGTTTCGCCTGCGGCGGAGGCGCTCCCGCGGCTAGAGGCCGGACCGAACCAGCCGGACCGCGACGCGGTCGCCGGCTCGGGTCATGAAGCCGAGCGGGCGGGCCAGGGCGGAAATGACGGCCGCCATGGCCACGCTCTTGCGACGGCCCAGCCCGGCGCCGATCACGCGCAGCGCAGCCGCGGCCGCCTGGCCGCTAGGGGTCACGCCGGTGTGAGCCCGCCATGATCGCTGGTCGCGGCCGACGCCGTTAGGGTGAGGCCATGACGACGTTCTCCGCGGACCGCTCGCATGCCGAGGAGCTGGACGCGGCCGATCCGCTCGCCGGGTTCCGTGAGCGGTTCGTGCGCGACGATCGGTCGCTGATCTACCTGGACGGGAACTCGCTCGGCCCGCTGCCCCGCACCACCCAGGCGCGCATCGCCGAGGTGGTCGGCCAGGAGTGGGGAGCAGGGCTGGTCCGCTCCTGGAGCCGCTGGATCGACCTGCCCCGCCAGGTCGGCGACCTCGTGGGCGAGCACCTGGTGGGGGCGGCGCCGGGGCAGGTCGCGGTGTGCGACTCGACCACGGTCAACCTGTACAAGCTGGCCTGCGCCGCGCTGGATGCGCGAGCCGGCCGGAACGTCATCGTCACCGACGACGACAACTTCCCGACCGACCGTTACGTGCTGGAGGGAATCGCCGCCCAGCGCGGCGTCGAGCTCCGCATGATCCGCTCGGACCTCGACTACGGCCTGACCGAGGACGCGCTCCGCGGCGCGCTCGACGAGCGCACCGCGCTGGTCAGCCTCTCGCACGTGGCCTACCGCAGCGGCGCGCTCGCCGGCATGGCGAAGATCACCGGGATCATCCACGAGGCCGGGGCGCTCGCGCTCTGGGACCTGTGCCACTCGGCCGGCGCCGTCCCGGTCGAGCTCGACGCCGCGGGCGCCGACCTGGCCGTCGGCTGCACCTACAAGTACCTGAACGCCGGGCCGGGCGCGCCCGCGTTCCTGTACGTGCGGCGCGAGCTGCAGGAGGAGCTGCGGCAGCCGGTGTGGGGCTGGTTCGGCCAGCGAGGCCAGTTCGAGATGGGGCAGGGCTATGACCCCGCGCCCGGCATCGGCCGCTTCCTGACCGGGACGCCCGACGTTATCGGAACGGTCGCGGTGCAGGAGGGGGCCCGGATGCTCGCCGAGGCCGGGATCGGCCGGCTGCGGGCCAAGGCGGTGACGCTGACCGGGTATCTCATCGCCCTGGCCGACGCATGGCTCTCCCCGCACGGCGTCGAGGTGGCCTCACCGAGACAGGACGCGCGGCGCGGGGCGCACGTCACCCTCGCTCACCCGCAGGCCTGGCAGATCAGCCAGGCGCTGATCCGCGAGGGAGTCATCGGCGACTACCGCACACCGGACCGGCTGCGGCTCGGCCCCGCACCGCTCTACACCCGCTTCGCCGACGTCTGGGACGCGCTCAACTCCCTCCGCGAGATCATGGCCGACAGGACCTACGAAGACCTCCCGGTCACGCGCTCCACGGTGACCTGAGCGGCCACCTGCCAACGAAATCCCCCTTGCGAGCGCATCCTTCATCGCCTATCGTCGATTAACGATGAAAGCTGAGCCCCTGGAGCGAGCGGCGGCCGAGGAGTACGCGGCATGGTTCGCCGCGCTGGCCGACGGTACGCGGGTGCAGATCGTGTCGCTGCTGGCGCGCTGCGGCGAGCCGATGACGGTAGGGCAGATCGTGGCCGCAGTTCCGGTGGGCCAGTCCACGGTGTCGGCGCACCTGCGGCGCCTGGCCGAGGTCGGTTTCGTGCTGGCCGAGCACCGTGGGACCGCGAGCTGGTACCGGATCAACCAGGCCTGCGTCGAGTGCTTCCCGACGGCGGCTGACGTGATCATGGGCCGGCCCGTGCCCGCGGCCGCGCCAGCCGACGCCCGCTGACGAGCTTCCTGGAGGAGTCATGCCGCACGACCGAAGCGCGCAGGGTACGGAGGAGATCCGCGCGGAAGTGGTGAGCCGCTACTCGGCCCTGGCCCGCTCGGCGCGGGCCGGTGAGCAGGTCACCGATTGCGACCCGGAGGAGTTCGCCGCGGGCGGGTTCGGCGCGGCCGGTTATGCCGATACCAGCGGGCTGCCCGAGGGCGCGGTGCGGGCGAGCATGGGCTGCGGCAACCCGGTCGCGGTGGCCGACCTGCGGCCCGGTGACACGGTGCTGGACCTGGGCTCGGGCGGGGGGATCGACGTGCTGCTCTCGGCGCGCCGGGTCGCTCCGGGCGGCATCGCCTACGGCCTGGACGCCTCGGCGGACATGGTGGAGCTGGCCCGCGACAACGCCGCCGCCGCGGGAGCGGGCAACGCCCGCTTCCTGCACGGCCACATGGAGGACGTCCCGCTGCCGGACGGGCATGTCGATGTGGTGATCTCCAACTGCGTGATCAACCTATCGCCGGACAGGCCCCGCGTGCTGGCCGAGGCGTTCCGGGTGCTGCGGCCCGGCGGCCGGCTCGGGGTCAGCGACGTGATCGCAGGCGATGGGCTCGACCCCGCCGGGCGCGCGGAAGCCGAGCAGACGCTGGGATGCACGTGCGGGACGCTGACCGCGGACGAGTACCGCGAACTGCTGCTGGCGGCCGGGTTCACCGGCATCAAGGTCAGCCCGGCCGGCGACGCCGGGCCGGGCCTGCGATCGGCGATCGTCCAGGCGCAGCGGCCTGCGGCCCCCGCCGGGATCATGATCCGGCCGATGCGGCCCGAGGACGCGGGCCAGGTTCTGGCCATCTACCAGGCCGGCCTGGACACCGGGCAGGCGAGCTTCGAGGTCACGGCCCCGTCGTGGGAGGCGTTCGACCGGGCCAGGCTGCCCCGGCACCGACACGTGGCCGTCGACGGCGACGGGCAGGTGCTCGGCTGGGTGGCCGCCGTCAGCGTCTCGGAGCGGTGTGTCTACCAGGGAGTGGTCGAGCACTCGGTCTACGTCGATACCGCAGCCCGGCGGCGCGGGATCGCCGCCGCGCTGCTCGCCGCGTTCATCGGCTCGACCGAGGCCGCGGGGATCTGGACCATCCAGAGCGGGATCTTCCCTGAGAACGCGGCCAGCCTCCGCCTGCATGAGCAGGCCGGCTTCCGCGTGGTCGGCACCCGCGAGCGCCTCGGCTGTCACCACGGCCGCTGGCGCGACGTCACGTTCATAGAACGCCGCAGCGCCATCGCAGGTACCGGCGAGGGCTGACACCGGTCCGGCCAGGCGCGCTGGGCCGCAGGTTCGTTCTCAGGCGAGGGTTGCGCGGATGGCCAGGCATTTACGTGCGGCTCGGCGGGCCATGAC
>DASYXX010000640.1:0-2942 GCA_035934395.1 Streptosporangiaceae bacterium | reverse complement strand
CCTTGAGGTCGCTCTCCAGCGCGGCGATGTGCTGCGACACCGCGGCCTGGGTGTAACCCAGATCCCGCGCCGCGACGGAGAAGCTGCCGCGGCCCGCCACGGCCACGAACGTTCTCAGCAGGTGCGGATCCACGGCCATCACCGTCGCTTATCGAAGCACAAGCAATCATCGTTGGCGCTTAACACCACCGAGCGCGATGCTATCGGCATGAGCGACTCACTCCCTGCCCCCGCCCGGATCGCGCTCGTCGGCGACCGCTCGCCCAACGTGCGCGCCCACGCCCGCATCCCCGTGCTCATCGAGGCCCTGCGTCAGCGCGACGGCCTCGTGCTCGACGCGTACTGGATTCCCACCGAGGACGTAACGGAGGACGGCCTCGGCGGGTTCGACGCGATCTGGGTCGCGCCGGGCGGCCCGTACCGGAACCCGGAAGGGGCCATCGCGGCCGCCAGAACCGCCCGCGAGCAGGGGATACCCTTCCTCGGCACCTGCGGCGGCTTCCAGCACGCGCTTGTCGAGTTCGCCCGCAATGTCTGCGGGCTGGACGTCGGTCACGCCGAGTACCTGCCGGGGGATCAGCGGCCTGACCCGTCGAGGTTCCTGATCATCCCGCTGGCCTGCTCGCTGGTCGGCCACGAGGGCGCCGTCCGGATAACGCCCGGCACCCTGGCCGAGCGGATCCTGGGCACCGAGCGGACCATCGAGCGCTATCACTGCTCGTTCGGCCTCAACCCGGACTACCTGGACACGCTGTCCGAGCACGGGCTGCGGTTCACCGGCCACGACGATGACGGCCAGGTCCGCGTCGCGGAACTGCCCGGGCACCCGTTCTTCCTCGCCACGCTCTTCCAGCCCGAGCTGGCCGGAGACGGAACCCGGCCCCACCCGATCGTCCGCGCCCTGGCCGCCGCGGCCGCGGCCCGCGCTGTGTTTCCTGCTCACCTACGGGGCGCTTCCTGAGGCACCGCCTTCCCTCGTCGCTCGTCGCAGGCTCCTCGCCGCCTCCGCCTCTCCTCACCCCAGGCGGCGCCGCGCCCCTCCGGCTCGCTTACGTCGGCCGGACCGTCGGCGCGGCCCGCTGAGCGTCAGTCGCCGGCGGGGGCGCAGGGCCCGCCGGCGTCCGGCCCGATCTCGCAGCTGCCGCGCACCGGGTCGAGCGCGTTGGCGTGCGTCGCCAGCCGCCGCAGCAGGGCGCGGAAGGCCAGGCGGTCGGCCTCGGAGTCCAGGCCCGACAGCACGTGATGCTCGGCGGCCTGCAGCCGCCGGTCCAGGTCCTCGAGCCGCTCGCGTCCGCTCGCGGTGGCCACGATCTGCCGGGCGCGGCGGTCCCGCGGGTCCGGGCGCCGCTCGATGAGCCCGGCGTTCTCGAGCTTGTCCAGCAGGTACGTCATCACCGTGCGATCGACCCCGAGGTGCTGGGCCAGCTTGAGCTGGTTGCCGGGCTCGCCGCGGACCGCGGCGGCGAGCACCTGGTAGCCGCGCGGCCCCCCGGGTAGTTCCGAGAACGCGAGGTTCGCGGCCTTGGCGTAGGAGCGGAAGACCACCCCGAGCGCCCAGCCAAGATCGTCGATCATCGCGCCGTCGCACGGGGCTCCGCGGCCGGTCCGGGGGCCGGCCGCGGGATCGGCCGCGGCGCTCATGCCGCCGAGGATACCCGATCGGTTGTGTCAGCGATGATCTTGCTACTAGATGCTCTGTCATGCATACTGTCTGCTAAACAGAACATATCCGCTCGCTGATCCCAGCAGACATGGAGCTCCCGATGAGCGATCCCTTTCCGGGCCGGCCGACGGTCGTGGTCATCGGCGGTGGCTACGGCGGCGTCACCACGGCCAAGGAGCTGGACGACGTGGCCGACGTCGTGCTGGTGGAGCCCAAGGATGCGTTCGTGCACAACGTCGCCGCCTGGGGGCGGCACTTGCGTCACACCGGGCTCACTAGCCCCGCTGGCAGCCCTGGTCAAAGGCCGAGCCCGCCCCGAGGACCGCCCCGGTCGCGGCCGTGCACAGATAAGACGCCATTTCCCCGGAGGCAGCACCCCGTACCCTCTGGCATCATCGAAGACGTGACCACCAGCGGCCTCGAACAACTCGCGCGAACCGCTTACGAAGCCCACCGGGGCGCACTTGAGGAGTCACTCCCGGCGTGGGAGGACGCCACCGAGGAGGAGCAGAAAGCCTGGAGAGCCGCGGTGTCCGCCATCGCCGGCCAGACCGGGGTCACGCTGGCGGATCTCGCCGCCGTCCGCACCCAGACGATCATGGTGCAGGTTGGTGACCAGCGCCAGAGCTTCCACGCCGACTTCGTCGCGGGCCGGCAGGGCGCGCTGGTTGTGATCGATGAGTACGCCTCCAACCACCACGCCCGCTTCACGGTCGCGCACGGCTTCTGGTACGTCAAAGACCTCGGCTCGACCAACGGCACGTCGCTCAACGGGCGCCGCATCCACGCACCGCAGCGCCTGAAGAAAGGCGACAAGATCAAGATCGGCCATACCGTCGTAACCGTTGTCTCTGCCTGAGCAGTGGCGACGGCCGGCCTGCCTGGCCCCGGCCGCAATCCCCTTATGGGCGCAAATCGCGACCGGGAAGATCGCCAGTTCGGCGGGCTCCTGGCCGCTGGCTCACCTTGGCTGGGACCCCGGCTCACGGTCATGCGGGTCTGGTCGCGCTGGCCCTCAACCTGGCCGGCGTCGCGGCGGGCACCCTGGCCTGCAACCGGCTCGGCATCCGCGCCGGCGCGGACCTCACGGGTCCCGCGGATTACACGGCCGACGAGGACGATCCCACCGTGCAGCAGCTGCCCGAGCTCGTCGACGGGCCGCTGCCGTACCGGGCCAGGCATGCGCGCTGAAGGCCTCGCCCGTCCACCCGCCGTCGCTCTGGGTGCCCGAATCGAGCAGGGACCCCAGGCGTCAGCGGCGTCGCCGGCGCCTGCGGGG
>DASYXX010000625.1:0-2762 GCA_035934395.1 Streptosporangiaceae bacterium | reverse complement strand
GGAATGGGTGGTCTCGGGATACATGCTGGCGTTCGCGGCGGCGCTGATCATCGCCGGGAACCTCGGCGACCTGCTCGGGCGCAAGCGCATCTTCCTGTTCGGCGTCGGGCTGTTCGGGCTGGCCAGCCTGTGCGCCGGGCTGTCGGGCTCCGGCGCCGAGCTGATCGCCGCCCGCGTGGCGCAGGGCACCGGCGCGGCGACGATGACGCCGCAGGTGCTCGCCACGTTCCGGGCCATGTTCGCGGGCCAGGAGCAGGGCAAGGCGTTCGGGATCTACGGGGCGATGCTCGGCGCTGCGTCCGCGGTCGGCCTGGTCGTCGGCGGAGCGCTGACCCAGGCGAACCTGTTCGGGTGGAGCTGGCGCTCGGTGTTCTTCGTCAACGTGCCGGTGGCCGTGTGCGCGGTGATCGCTGGCCTGCGCCTCGTGCCCGAGACCCGGGACCCGGCCGCGCGGCGGCCCAACCTGCCCGGCGCGGTCCTGCTGGCCGGCTCGCTGGTCGCGATCGTCTACCCGCTGCTCGAGGGCCGTCAGCTTGGCTGGCCCGCCTGGGCGTGGCCGCTGCTGCTCGCCGGCGTGGCCGGCCTGGTCGCGCTGGGCCTGCTGGAGCGGAGGCGTTCCGGCCGGCAGGTCGCCCCGCTGCTGCGGGCCGGGCTGCTGCGGATCCCCGCGTTCGCGGCCGGGCTGGGAGTCCAGCTCGCGTTCGCGGCCGGCATGCAGGGCTTCTTCCTCTTCTTCGCGCTGTGGCTGCAGAGCGGCGAGCACTTCTCGCCGCTGAAGGCGGGCCTGACCGGCGTCGCGTTCAGCGTCGGCAGCTTCATCGGCGCGCCCGTCGCGGCGCCGCTCGCCGAGAAGTACGGCCGCGGCATCCTGGCCAGCGGCGCGATGCTGATGGTGGCCGGCATCCTGGGCGTGGCCGCGGCGGCCCCGCACATCGGCGTCGGCGGCAGCCCGTGGCCGATCGTCCCCGGCTTGGTCGTGGCGGGTGCCGGACTGGCCCTGCTGATCGTGCCGCTGGTCAATGTGGTGCTCGCGGCCGTGCCAGTCGAGGTGGCAGGCGGTGCGTCCGGGCTGTTCAGCACCGGGCAGCAGCTCGGCGGCGCGCTGGGCGTGGCGCTGCTCGGCACGGTGTTCTTCGGCTACACCGGCGGCGGTCACTCGTTCGAGGCTGCGCTCGTCCACACCGCCCCGTACGCGATGGGCGCGTTCGCCCTCTGCGCGATCCTGTCGATGCTGCTCCCGCGCACCGCGGTATCCGAGCAGGCCCTCACCGAGGCCTAACCCCACCCAGGGAAGCCCCCAGGATCTACGGATCCCGGGGCTTTCTGCATGGACGTACCGCTGGGCTCGCCAGCCGGGCGGCCATGCGGGCTGCCCGGAGTTGGCCAGGCCGGCATCGGCTAGCTCCGAGGACCGCGGCCGGGTTTCGGACGACGTCGGCTCGGCTCAGAAGCTGTCCGTAATTAGGACAGCGAGTACATATCACAAGTTCCGTGGGAACATAACATATTAAACTGGGACAGCAGCGCTATGGAAAGTGTGAAAAGGTCCTCTGCCGGGCCGAAGGCCGCACGACCGGAATCCCGTCATCCGCCCTGTCGGTCCGCCAGCGGCATACCGTGACCGCCCGATGACGGACTGTCGCCTTGCGGGGCGCGTGGGCTGGGGCTGGCGGGGCCAGTGGGGCTGCTGAGGAAGTGGCGAGCGGCCCGGGGGTCAGGGGCTGGTCAGCTCGACGGAGTCGAACTCCCAGAACGCGCGGAGGGCGGCGATCTGGCCCGCGCCGTTGCTGCGGTAGGTGTAGACGCCGCGCACCACGGCGACGTGCCGGCCGCCGGCCAGCGTGGTGCGGATCACGCCGACGTCCGCGACCTCGTCGCCGCACAGGTACGAGCGTTCTATCTCGAAGGTGATCCGCTCGGCGGGAGCGATCACGGTGTCATAGAACGCCGCGATGGCCGCGGGGCCGCGGTGCCCGGCGCCGTCCGGGTCGAGCGGTGAGGGGCCGATCGGGTCCTCGACGACCGCGTCGGGAGCGAACAGGCTCAGCCACGCCGCGCGGTCCTTCGCGGTCACGGCAGCCTGGGAGCGCCGCGCGAGCTCCCGCGCCGACGTGGCCCCGTCTGGCACGGCTTACCTGCGGGACCGGCGGGGCGCCCGGGAGATCATGATCCATTGCGAGCCGAGCACCACGAGCCCCATCAGGGCGCCGCCCGCGAGCGCCGCGGGCCAGCTCCGGAAGGTCGAGGCGTGCCAGACGAGGGCGAAGAACACGAAGGCCGCGGCACCGGACAGAACGGCCGCCCTCCGGCGGCGTTCGGAACCTGGATTCACGCCACCAGCATAACCGTTCAAAACGCCACAGCCTGGGCGTGTTTGAGCCGCTGGCAGCCGGAGACTACTACCCATAAATCAGACCGAAACTATCGGATATCCTAAGGAGCTTCGCTCGGCGGTGCCGCGCCGCCGTGCCTGCGGACGAGCGAGCCCCGAGGTGGCCAGGCATGAACGTTAATCCCTACATCGTGCTCGGCAGCGCGGTCGTCGGGCTGCTAGTCGGGCTGACCGGTGCCGGCGGTGGCGCGCTGATGACGCCCATGCTGATCCTGGTGTTCGGGGTCAAGCCGTCGACCGCGATCTCCAGCGACCTGGTCGCCGCCGTCCTGATGCGCCCGGTCGGCGCGGCCGTGCACCTGCGCAAGGGCACGGTGAACCTCGGGCTGGTCGGCTGGATGGTGCTGGGCTCGGTCCCGGCGGCCTTCCT
>DASYXX010000431.1:0-2348 GCA_035934395.1 Streptosporangiaceae bacterium | reverse complement strand
CGTGTGGCTCCCGCTGGTGCTGTACCTGGTCGCTCCCGAGCCCACCACCCGCCACCTGACGGTCTTCAACCGCTGGCTGCGCGCCCAGGCCACCAAGCTGATCGTGGCGGTGTTCATGGTGGTCGGAGCGATCATGATCGGCGCCGGCGCCTACGGGCTCGCCATGGGGAAGTGACCGTGGCCTCGCCGGGCCCTCACCCAGGCAGGATGATGCCCTGCGCCCGGGCGTGCCGATACTGGGTGAGGTGGACCCGCTCGACCGGCTGCGCTGCGCCGGCAAGCGCGTGACCGACCCGCTGGAATCCCTCACCCAGAGCGTCGCGCAGCATGTGGTAGACCTCGTGGTCCACGCCGTCGACCTGAACGCGCTGCTGCAGCAGGTCGACCTGGACGCGCTGCTCGCCCGGCTGGACGTCAACGAGTTCCTGGCGCGGGTGGATGTGTCCGTGCTGGTCGACCGGGTGGACATCAACGAGGTCCTGCGGCGCGTCGACGTGGACGCCCTGGTCGGCCGGGTCGACGTCAACGCCGTGGCTGGCCGCATCGACATGGACGCGCTCGTCGCGCAGACCGACCTGGGCGCGGTCATCGCCCAGTCGTCGGGCGGGATGGCCGCTGAGGCCCTGGACGCGGCGCGCAGCTCGGCCGTCGGGCTGGACGGGTTCGTCGACCGCTGGGTGGGACGCGTGGTCCGGCGCCGGCATCCCCGGCCGGTCGCGCCGCCGGCCCTGCTGGACGCCGCAGGCCACGGCGGTACGCAGGTATGAGCCGGCCGACGCCGGCCGCGGGCCTGGAGACCATGCAGGGGCACTACGCGGGCTCGGTCTCGCGGTTCGCCGCGTACGTCATCGACGCGGCGGTCAGCTCTGGCCTGTTCGCGGCTGGCCTGGCGCTGGTCTCCTATGCGGCGCAGGTCGTGACCGGCCACGTCATCGGCTGGAGCCGGCAGGACGTCCTGGTCGCCGTCCTGCTCGCCGCGTGGCAGCTGCTGTACTTCGGCTACTCGTGGGCCTCGGGCGGCAAGACGTTCGGCATGACCGTGCTCGGCGTGCAGGTGGTCAGGGCCGACGGCAAGATCATCGACCCGTGGCGGGGTGTGCTGCGCGCGCTGGTGTTCCCGCTCAGCTTCCTGCTGTTCGGCCTCGGGTTCGCCGGCATCCTGGTGCAGCGCGAGCACCGCGCGCTGCACGATCTCATCGCGGGCACCGCGGTGGTCTACTCATGGGACGCGCGGTCGGCCCGGCTCCGGTTCCTCAGCCGCAGCCGACCATCCGCTGCGGGTGACGCCCGCTGACCGCGAAGGCGCGAGGGTTGGCGGCGAGCGGGTGAGCCCGGGCCGGAGTCGCTCACCCCGGACCAACGGAGGGGATCGCGCACATGACCATGCCCGCTAAGGCCGATGTTGACGACGTGACAAGGGACGCACTCGCCGGACTGACGATGGGCGATCTCGGGGTCCTGGGCGAGCTCAGGGAGTACCGCGCGGCGGAGCAGGAGCAGAGCGGCCTGGACGCCCGCACGTTCTCGCTGGTCAAGATCGCCGCTCTGATCGCGCTGGACGCGCCCCCCGCCTCGTATCTCTGGCAGGTGGCCAACGCGCTGGACGCCGGCGCGACCCCGCGTGACTTCGTCGGCGTGCTGCGCGCCGTCACGCCGCAGGTGGGCGGGCCGCGGGCGATGGCGGCCGCGCCCGAGATCATGGTCGCGCTCGGTCTCGAGCTGCCGGAATCGACGACGGCCTAGCAAGCCTGAGGAGGACTCTCGATGGTGTTCATGCGGCGACGCCCGTTGCTCCGCGCGGCCGCGGTCGGCGGCGGCGCGTACGCCATGGGCAGGCGGAGCGCTCAGCGAGCGGCGGAGCAGGACGAGCTAGCAGCGCAGCAGGACCAGGCGCGGCAGGCACCCGCGCGGGCCCCGTCGGCGGCCGCCCCCACGCCCTCGGTGCTCGACCAGCTCAACCAGCTCAACCAGCTGCACAAGCAGGGCGCCCTGACCGACGAGGAGTTCCGCGCCGCCAAGGCCAAGCTCCTCGGCACCTAAGGTCCCACCCGTCGCTTTCGCGGCTGCCTCCGCTTGGGGGCCGCGAAGGGACGCGCGGAGGCTGACCACGGGTGTCGATGGGCCAACACCCGCTTTTCATGATCTAGGACTCAAATGCACGAAATACATGGCTCTTGCTCCTAGCCATCCTTGACCCGGGTGTCGTCGCGCGAGCGCGAAATGCCCGGGGCGGGTGCGGCTGGGCGGGTGGCTGGGGGTCGCTGCCGCGCGGTGGTTGCGGCGGCGGGATTGGCTGATGTCGTGGCGGGGGCCGGGGTGCGGGCGGGAGGCTGGGGGCGGGCTGCCCG
>DASYXX010000619.1:0-2797 GCA_035934395.1 Streptosporangiaceae bacterium | reverse complement strand
TCCTGTGACGCGCTGAGGATCAGAACAGGCCGGACAGCCAGGAGTGCACCTCGGGGACCCCTGGTTATGCTGCATCTGTGCCACGTCAGGCGGCCGCCGCAGCCGAAGCCGAGCGCCCCGGCGAAGAGATCGAGGGGAGCGCGGCCGATGGCGGCACCGGCACGCAGCGCATCCAGGCGGTCGACCGGGCGGTCGCGCTGCTGAAGTCCGTGGCCGCCAGCGCGACGCCGCCCACGGTCCTGGAGCTGGCCCGGGATTGCGGGATCAACCGGAGCACGGCCTGGCGGCTGCTGCGCACGCTCGAGCACCACGGGCTGGTCGACCGCGATTCGATCACCCAGCGCTACACGGTCGGATACGGCGCGATCTCGGTAGCCGCCGCTGTGACCGACGACGCGCTGGTCCGGCGGGTGCGGCCGCTGCTGTCCAGGCTGGCGATGGCGACGGGGGAGTCGGTCACGCTCGCGGTGGCCAAGCGCTTCAACCTCGTCTACGTCGACCAGGTGGACCCGCCCAACCTCATGGTCCCGAACTGGCTGGATAAGCCGCTACCGCTGCACGCCACCTCGGGCGGCAAGGCGTTCCTGGCGTGGCTGGGCCGGGACGAGCGGGATGCGATCCTGCCCCCCGAGCTGCCGCGCTACACCGCGCACACCATCACCGACCGGGACCAGCTGGAACGCGAGCTCGTCGAGGTGCGCAACGTTGGCTATGCGCTGTGCGCGCGGGAGTACGAGGAGTTCTCTTCCGGGGCGTCAGCCGCCGTGCTGAACACCCGGCGGTCCCCGATCGCCGTGGTCAACGTCTGGGGTCCGGCGCCGCGCAATCCGGCCAGGCGGCTGCACGAGATCGGCCGCGAAGCCGTGCAGACCGCCGAGGAAGTCCGCGCCCTGCTCGACTAGCCCTGCCCTGGCGCCTCGGCGGCGTACGCAGTGTGGTCGATGGGCCGTTGTCCACCTTCTATGGGGGTCCGTGGCCCATCCACCACGTAGCTGGGCAGGGGCCCGCCGGCGGGCCGGGGCTGCGCAGGAGGCTCGGCGCATGACGTCTTGACCCCTGGCGAAGCACGCTGATACTGTCGCGATGGTAACAGATCGTTCACATAGTGAACGGCACGCACGTCAGGGAGGACGGCCGCGCCCATGGCTGGCTCCAGCAAGGTCATCATCACGTGCGCACTCACGGGGTCCGGGCACACGCCGTCGATGTCCCCGCACCTGCCTTACACCATCGAACAGGTCGTCGAGCAGGGCGTGGGGGCGGCCGAGGCCGGCGCGGCCGTGCTGCACCTGCATGCCCGCAACCCCAAGGACGGCAGCCCGACCGCCGACCCGGCCGTGTTCGCCGAGTACGCGCGGGGCATCCGGCAGCGCAGCGACGTGATCATCAGCATCTCCACCGGCGGCGGCACCGGCATGACCGTGGAGGAGCGGCTGCAGGGCGTGCTCAAGCTCAGGCCCGAGCTGTGCACGCTCAACCTCGGGACCATGAACTACGGCAGCTTCCCGATGATTGGCAGGTACTCCGGCACGTTCCGGTATGGCTGGGAGGAGCCGTACCTGGAGAGCACCCGGGCCGAGCCGTTCGTGAGCACGTACGCGGACATCGAGTACATGCTCAAGGTGGTCGGCCCGGAGACCGGGACCCGGTTCGAGGCGGAGGCCTACGACGTCTCCCACCTGTACACGCTGGCCTACTACCTGGACCAGGGCCTGGTGCAGCCGCCGGTCTTCATCCAGACCATCTTCGGCACGATGGGCGGCATCGGGCCCGACGTCGACCACATCGTGCACATGAAGCGCACGGCGGACCGGCTGCTCGGCGACGCGTACCAGTGGTCGACGCTGGGGGCCGGCCGCTATCAGATGGGCATCGTGACCGCGGCCGCCATCATGGGCTCGCACGTCCGCGTGGGCCTGGAGGACAGCCTCTACCTCGGCAAGGGCCAGCTGGCCGAGTCCAACGCCGATCAGGTGCGCAAGATCCGCGGCATCCTGGAAGCGCTCTCCCTGGAGATCGCGACCCCGGCGGAGGCCCGGCAGACGCTCGGCCTCAAGGGCCTCGAGAACGTCGGCTACTAGCCCGCGACCCCGTGCCTGTCGACCGGGCTCCGGCGTCGGCGGCGCCGGGAGACCACGAAGGGCTGACGGGTGTCATCTTCGATAGCGGCGGGCACCGGCTGGTCGGCACGCTGTACCTCGCTCGCGGCGCGGCGCCGAAGCCGACCGTCCTGCTGCTGCACGGCTGCCCCGGCCTGGAGAAGAACCTCGACCTCGCAGTGGCGCTGCGCGACTGCGGCCGGAACGCGCTGGTGTTCCACTACCGCGGCTGCTGGGGCAGCGGGGGCCCCTACGACCTGCGAACGATTCCCGGCGACGTGACCGCAGCGGTCGACCACCTGCAGTCGGGCGAGTATCCGACCGTGGACCCGGGGCGGCTCGCCGTGGTGGGCCACAGCCTGGGCGGCTGGGCCGCCATCCTCGCCGCCGCCGCCGACGAGCGGCTGGGCGCGGTCGCCGTCTACGGAGCAGCGGTTGACCTCGGCGGCATCCGTCTCACCCCCGAGCAGGTTGACCGCGAGATGACCCGCTTCCTGACCGTGACGCCATGGGAGTTCGAATGCCAGCGCGCCGACGTGGCCGGACGGCCGGGGCCGCTCGACGTGGTCGCGAAGATCGCGCCCCGGCCGCTGCTGATCGCGCACGGCAGCGACGACGCGTGGGTTCCGGTGGAGCACGCCCGGCGGTTGCGCTCCGGCGCCGCGGGCGCGTGCCGTTACGTCGAAATGGACGGGGCC
>DASYXX010000616.1:0-10132 GCA_035934395.1 Streptosporangiaceae bacterium | reverse complement strand
CCAGGTAGTTGGCGGCCCGCCAGTAACGATCGAGCGTGCTGGCCTCGGCCGCGGTCAGCGGCCCCGGTGCCGGCGACTCCTCGGTGGCTGCCGCCGTCTCAGTCACCACGCACCACCACCACGGGGCACGCGGCACCGGTGACGCAGTGGATGCTGACCGAGCCGAGCAGCATCCCGGTGAACGCGCTGTGCCCGTGATGCCCGACGACCAGCAGGTCCGCGTTCTTCGACTCGTCGATCAGCACCTCGACCGGGTGACCGTAGCGCAGCGCCGTTTCAGGCTGCGTGTCCTCCCGGTCGGGGTACGCCTGGGCCACCGCCCGGGCCATGTCGTCGCGCATGCCCCGCTCGACCTCTGCGGTGACCGACGGCGGCGCCTTTCCCTCCGGCGGAACGCCGAACGCGGTCGGATAGTGCCAGGCGTGCACCGCCCGCACCCTCGCGCCGGTCGCCGCGGCGTAGCGCCTGGCCCAGCCCAGGGCCGCGATGGATTCCGTCGAGCCGTCGACCCCCACCACGACGACCTGTCCCGCCCCGCCCACGTCCGCCATGACATCCGCCTCCAGCCGTCAGCGTTCCCGTCGCGATTCCCGGCCCGCGGCCGTCGTTGCCGGTCTCGGGTACAGCCTCCCAGAATCGCGGCAGGCTCCACCATCGCGCCCGCGCCGCATGGCCGGTAGGGCCGTAGGTCCCGCGCGGCCGGCCCGGTTTCGCCGTGACGCGCGGCTAGTCCTCGTGCGGGTAGCTGAGCCGGTCGCGCAGGGCGACCACTCCCTCCAGGTGCCGGATCGCCCCCATGAGCCCCAGCGCGTCGGCGCGCCGGTCCACCGACCCGGTGACCGTGACCACGCCGGACCTGACCGTCACCACGAACATCTCCGGATCGAGGCCGAACTCCCCGACGATGACGTCCTTCACCACGTCATCCCGGATCTCGACGTCGGGCCGCTCGAAGACGCTGAGCACGTCGGCGCGGCTGACGATCCCGTGCAGCCGGCCGTAGTCGTCGACCACCGGAAGGCGCTTCACCCGGCGGGACTGCATCAGCCGCGCGGCTTCCGCGACCGGCGCGTCCTCGCCGATCGTGACCGCGGGCTTGGTCATCACCTCGGCGGCGGTCACGCCCGCGGCCTTGGACCGGTCGGCCATCCGCCATGCGCGCCGGATCACGCCCTGGGGAAGCCCGGGCGCGGCCTCCTTGGCCAGCAGGTCGGCCTCGGATACCACACCGATCACCCGGTCGGCCGCGTCGAGCACCGGGAAAGCGCTGACCCGGCGGCTGCGCATGACCGTGACCATCTCCTTGAAGTCCGCGTCCTCCCGAACGGCCACCACGCTGGGGGTCATGACGTCCTTGACGGTTGTCGCCTTCACCGCAATCACCTCCTCTGTCTGGTTCCAGTCCACCGTGCCGGGCGCGGATCGCACCGGAGCCGAATGGGCCTCGGCCGCAGGACCACCGCCTCTGCGCACGCAGGACCAACGTCACGCCAGGATGCAGCTTTCCCCGAACGTGCAGCCGCTGACACGTAGACTCTGGGCTGCTATGCCTGAAGATGCTTTCCCCGTGGAGTGGACAGGCCGGCAGGCGGTCGTGACGCTTCCCGAGCACATCGACGTGTCGAACGTGGCCCAGCTCCGCGAGCGGCTGCTGTCGGTGATCAACCGCGGGGCCGCCGTGCTGATCGCGGACATGACCAGAACGGCGTCGTGCGATCACGCCGCCGTCGATGCGATCGCGCGCGCCTACCAGCGGGCGGCGGTCAGCGGCACCCAGCTGAGACTCGCGGTCGCCGCGCCGGTCGTCAGGCGCGTACTCAGCGTCGAGGGACTGGATCGCCTTGTCTCCGTCTATCCCTCTGTGGAGGCGGCGCTGGCGGCCGGGACGCCGGGAACGGCCAGCCCGGCGTCCCTCTGGGTCGGGGCCCGGCCCGCCGGCGGGCGCCCGGTCGAACCCGTCGGCGAGCCCCGGACGCCGGGGATCACCGCCGCCGTGCTCTGGCAGCTGATCGACGCCCTGGGCGACGGGCTGGTCCTGACCGGCCACGACGGGGAGATCGTCCTGGTCAACCGGCGGCTCGCGGAGATGCTCGGCTACGAGCGCAAGGAACTGGTCGGTCAGCCCATCGAGTCTCTTGTCCCGGCCAACCTGCGTGCCCCCCACCAGGGATACCGCATCGCGTACGCACACGCGCCCCGGGCACGGCCGATGGCCGAGCGGGCCCGGCTGGTCGCGCTGCGCAAGGACGGTGCCACCCTACCGGTCGAGATCAGCCTGAGCCCGGTGCCGACCGCGACCGGGCATTTCATCCTCGCGGTCATCCGGGACGCGACCGAGGCCCGTCGGCGCGAGGATCTTGCGGACCTGGCCCGCGCCGCGGTCGCCGAGCACACACGCCGCGACCAGGAGCTGCTCGACCGGGTGGTCCGCGGCTTGTTCCAGGTCGGGCTCAGCCTGCAGGCCGCGGCCGACCTGCCCAGCGAGGTCGCTCGGGAGCGCATCACGGAAGCGCTACACGAGCTGGACGACACGATCCATGAGATCCGCACCTACGCATTCTCGGCCGCTGAGCAAGGCCTGCCGCCTGCGGCGGCATCGCCCAACGGTTCCACATGACCGGGACATCCCCTGGAGCTGCAGGCTGACGCGCTTCCTAGGACATTTCGGGTGCCCAGGGCAGCGGGGCGGGGCCCGTCCCCGCCTCGGCCGGGCCGGGCTGGCCGGTGATGCCGACGGCTACGCGGCTGAGGAAGTCCCGGACGGTCGCGGCGGCGATCCGGTGCAAGATCGCGCGGTCGAGCGCCTCACCCACCGCGCCAAGCGGCGGCCGGTAGGCGCCTGCCAGCGTCAGCAACGTGGCCTGCTCCCCGGTCGGAAGCAGCCTTATGTCGGCATCCAGGACCGGGAACAGCCCGCGGCCCGGCCCGGTGACCTCCCACCGGATGGCCAGCCCGGCCGAGCCGTCCAGCTCGGCGAGCTCGCGGGTCTGCACGCGGACCTCCCTGGACAGCCCTAGCGCCCCGACCCTCGCCAGGCCCGTGACCCCCAGGGCGTAAGCGTCCTCCGACGCGCTCGCCAGCAGTCCGCCGCGAGCCAGGTTCGCCAGCCTGGCCCGCGCGACGGCGAAACTGACGTCCAGCGCCACCTCATCGCCCACGAACATGGGATCAGTAAACTCGCGTGGCGGACGCGCGCAAAGAGGACTGAAGTCCCGGCCCTGAGGCCAGAAGTCCCGGCTGCGCATTCGCGCCGCACGGGCTGGCCATGGGGTCGACGGCCTCTGACCTCGCCTGGGAGGGCATCCACGGTGACCTGCTCGTGGTCCCCGATTCCCCGCACAGCCTCGAGGCGCTGGAGGACTCGGCTGTGCTGCTGACCGTCGCCAAGCGCCTATGACAGCCGTGGTCAGCCGCCACGATGGCGCGGTACCGCGTCCTGAGCGCGCCTACAGATGCAGGCGCGCGCGCTCGTGCGTAATGTCCTCGATCTGCCCCGCCGCGTAGCTGAGCAGCCGGTGAGCCAGGTCCGACAAGGCCCGCGCGGCCGCGATCTCCTCCCCGATCTGCATGACCTCCCGGTCGTCAGGGTTACAGCGGGCGAGGCCGTGGCCCACCAGGCCAACGTCCCTGGTCAGCCGGGCCTCGGCCCGCGTCTCCCGGTCGTCCTCGCAGAGTGATATCTCAACCGGCCAGCTGTCAACCGTCGCCATGATCACTCACCTCTTCCCGCTGGTGCCGTTGCGTCGCTGCTTGTGGCGCTGCTTACATTCTGCGACCGACGGGGATCGGGCTGTCACGGTGACCCGCTTCCTCGGTGCTGGCCTGGCCAGACCAGGACCGATCGTGCCCTATCATCGCAATCGGTCGGCTGCGGGAGGTGACCGTGCACATCGGAACGCTGGTCCTCGTTGTGTGGCTGATCATCGGTGCCATCGCCGCTGGCCAGCGTCACGAGTACACCTCGCAGCCCAGGAACTGCAACCAGGCGGCCACCGCCGCGGTAACGATCCTCGCGGGTCCCCTGAACTACCTCGGCGTGGACCCGAAGATCTCCTGCAGCCACCTCCCGCAGCCCAGCAAGTAACAGGCGAGTAAGCGGCCATCACCGGCACCGCGGCGTTGCTCTCCGCCGCCCGCGTCGTGATATCCCCGGCGTACGATCAAGGAGTCGAGCAGCGTCTACGCTCCAGGAAGGCGCGTGGAACCCGCACAGCCCGCCGGCGGCGTTTACGCGCTGCTGGCCGACGGCACCACGATCGAGATCCGGCCGGCCCGCGCCAGTGACCTCGATGCCGTGCGGGACATGCACGCGGCCATGTCGCCCGACAACACCTACCTGCGCTTCTTCAGCGTGAGCACGGCGGCGGCCGAGCGGGAGGCCAGCCGGATCTGCCGCCAGCCCGCCGCCGATCACGTCGCCCTGCTCGCCTGGCTGGCCGGTGACCTCATCGGCGTGGCCAGCTACGAGGCGGGATGCATTCCTGATGCGGCGGAGATCGCATTCGCCGTGGCCGATCACGCTCATCACCGGGGAGTCGCGACGCTCATGCTCGAGCACCTGGTGTCGGCCGCCCGCTCCCGGGGCATAGGGACCTTCACCGCCGAGGTCCTGGCCGAGAACGCCGCGATGCTGCAGGTGTTCGCCGCCGCGGGGCTGCGCGCCCGCGCCACGCAGGGGGATGGCGTCAGCGAGCTCGCCTTTGACCTGCCAGGCGGTGATGCCGACCCCGGCTGGGAGCCGTACCTGGACGCGGTGGCGCAGCGGGAGAGCCGGGCCGACGTGGCCAGCCTGCGGCCCTTGCTCGTCCCCGCGTCGGTGGCCGTGGTGGGCGCCAGCCGCAGGCCAGGAGCGATCGGCCGGCTGATCCTGCGCAACATCGTCACCGGCGGCTATGCCGGGCGGGTTTATGCGGTGAATCCGCACGCCAGCGAGCTCGAGGGCGTCGCCTGCGCGCCGTCGCCCGCCGCGCTGCCGGAGCCGGTGGACCTGGCGGTGATCTGCGTCCCCGCGCCGGCGGTGCTGGCGACCGCCGAGGAATGCGGGAAGCGCGGGGTCAGGACGCTCATCGTGATCACCTCAGGGCTCGATGCCGCCGGGCGGGCGGGCCTGCTTGGCTGCTGCCGCCGGTACGGGATCCGGCTGGTCGGCCCCAACTGCTTCGGCGTCGCCGTGCCCGGCATCGGCCTGGACGCGACGTTCGCGGCCAGGCACCCGGCGGCGGGGACGGCGGGGCTGGCGGCCCAGTCCGGCGGGGTCGGCATCGCGCTGCTCGAGCAGCTCACCCGGCTCGGCATCGGCGTCTCCTCCTTCGTGTCCCTGGGCAACAAGTCCGATGTGTCAGGCAATGACCTGCTCTTGTGGTGGGAGCAGGACCGGTCCACGACGCTGGCCGTGCTGTACCTGGAGTCGCTCGGCAACCCGCGCAAGTTCAGCCGCACCGCCCGCCGCGTCGGCGCCCGGATGCCGGTCCTCACCGTGGACGCGGGGCGCTCGGAGGCGGGGCAGCAAGTCGCCGCCTCGCACACGGCGGCCGCGGCCAGTCCGGTGGTTACCCGCGAGGCCCTGTTCGGGCAGGCTGGCATCATCGCCAGCCGCGACATCGGCGAGCTGATCGAGGCGGCTGCCCTGCTCGCGAGCCAGCCGGTGCCCGCCGGCCGCCGGGTCGCGATCGTGTCCAACGCGGGCGGGGCCGCGGTGCTGGCCGCCGATGCCTGCGCCGACGAGGGACTGCGCGCGGCGGTGCTGGACAGCCAGACCCAGGACCGGCTGCGCCGGCTGCTGCCGCCCGGCGCGGTGGTCACCGGGCCGGTCAATACCACGGCGGCCGTGCCGCCCGACGACTTCCGCCGCTGCCTGGAACAGGTCGCGGCCGACGAGGGCGCGGACGCGATCCTGGCGCTGACCGTGCCCACCGCCATTGCCCACCCGGCCGCCGCGGCGTGCTCGGCCGCCGTCTCGAAGCCGCTGGCCCTCTCGGTGCTCAGCCAGGCCGACGCCGTACGTCTGCTGCCACGCGGACCCGGGGCAGCAGGCTCGGTCCCGGCGTACGCCTATCCGGGGAGCGCCGCACGCGCGCTCGCGCACGCCGCCCGGTATGGGGCGTGGCGTGCTCGTAATCCCGGCCAGGTCCCGGCGTTCGCCGGCCTGGGCGTCGACGACGCACGAGCGCTCATCGGCGCCTTCCTGGAACGCTCACCGGACGGAGGCTGGCTGCCTCTGGATCGGGCCGCCGAGCTGCTGGCCTGTTACGGGATACCGCTGGTCGACACCCGGCTGGTGACCAGCGAGGACGCGGCGGCGGGCGCCGCCGCGCAGCTCGGGTTCCCGGTGGTGCTCAAGGCCGACGTGACCGGCCTGATACACAAGACTGACGCTGGCGCGGTCCAGCTCGGCGTGCCCGGCCAGGATGAGCTGCGCGCCGCCTACCGCGGCCTGGCGGTGAGGTTCGGCGCCCGGATGTCGGGCGCCCTCGTCCAGCCGATGGTCACCGGCGGAACCGAGATGCTCATCGGGGTGGTGCAGGAGCCGGTGTTCGGCCCGCTGGTGGTGTTCGGCCTGGGCGGCGTGGCCACCGACGTGCTCGGCGACCGGTCCGTCAGGCTCACCCCGCTCACCGACACCGACGCCGCCGCGCTGGTGGAGTCCACCCGCGCGGCGCCGCTGCTGCTCGGGCATTGCGGGACCCCGGCTGCCGATCTGGCCGCGCTCCGGGACATCCTGCTGCGCGTCTCGCGGCTGGCCGACGACCTGCCGCAGGTCGCCGAGCTCGACCTCAACCCGGTCATCGCCCGGGCTGACGGCGCGCACGTGGTCGACGCGCGGGTACGCGTCCTGCCTGCCCAGCCCGCTGATCCCTACCTGCGCCGACTAGGATTACCCGCTGCGGATCGGGCTGGCCGCCGGGGTGCCGATCATGCCGGTGCTGCTCAACACCTATTTTCCTCCTAACGTCCCGGGGCCCGGGCGGTGCTGGCGGCTCGGCGAGGCCTGTGCGAGGGAGTCGCGGCCTAGGCCATACTGGGGCAATGTCGGAGACGGTTCTCCCCATGGCCACCACGGACGCTCTCCCGCAGGGCCTCCAGCAGGGCGCCATCAATCGCTGCGCCGTACTATGCAGTCGGCATCACCCAACTCCCGGAGAGGCCAGGGACGCGCTGGCTGAGTGGGCGCAGCGGTGCAATTACAACGCCGTTGTCGGTGTCCGCCTCGTGGCCACCGCGGAGATAAACCTGCCCGGCGAGCACACGACAGAGACCGCATGGGCCGCCTACGGAACCGCGATCGGCTGGTAACCGCCGCAGATCGCCGCGGGCCGGCGCGGCGTGCCCCGCCCCCTCCGTTACGAATCGTTCGACAAGACCTTGCGGGGATGGACGCCGTCGACGTAGCCGAGAAACGGCGGGTAGATGTTATAGCCCAGCAGCTCCTGGAGCCGCTCGGGGAGCTGCCGGACCACGTCGCGCGGCACCGCGAGGCAGTGGTTCTCCTGCGGGCGCAGCCACGCGGCAACGTACTCCAGGATCACGCCCAGGCGCGGGCGGGCGGTGCGGTTGGCGCCGCCGCCGTGCCACAGGCTGCCGAGGTAGAACATGACCTCGCCCGGTGACAGGGTGGCCGTCCTGACCGGGTCGTCGGGGCCCGGCCGGCGGCCGGGCTCCCAGCGGTGGCTGCCCGGGATGAACCTGGTGGCGCCATTCCTTTCCGTGAACTCGTCCAGCGGCCACATGGTGTTGACCACCACCGGCGGCCCGGGCTGCGGCAGCGGGTAGACCGAGTCGTCGCGGTGCAGCACCTGCGCGGCCTCTCCAGGCCCGATGCGGATGCCCACCGGGGCGCTGAGCTGATAGTGCCCCAGGACCTCGTCGAGCACCTCGAGCAGCAGCGGGTGCACGGCGGCCCGGTCGAACGTCCGGGTCTTGGCGAACAGCGCGTACACGCGCTGCGTGGCCCGCCCCTCGAAGGCGTTGCGGCCCGTCGGCGTCGTCTCCAGCACCCGGCCCAGGTCGGCGCGCGCCGCCTGCAGCTCGTCGGCGGCCAGCAGGCCGGAGACGACCACGTAGCCATCGTCGGTCAGCCGCTGCGCCACGTCCCGGCCGGTGGACGTCGCGCCTGGCATCGGGGCCATCACCACCCTGAGCCTAAACCAGGTCAGCTCGCTCTGGCCTGCTCAGGATGCCGCCGCTGACCGCGAAAGCAACGATCGTCGCCATGCCGGCCAGCCTCGCACGTTCCGCGTATGAATCGTCCGAGTCTGCGAGGATATGCCCGTGGCAGAGTTCGTCGTGCGGCCCGCGTGCGCGAGTGACGCTCGCGCGATGGCGGAGGTCTTCGCCGCCGTGGCGCAGGAGCGCGACGGGATCGCGACCGAGCCGCCGGTCGACATCGGGCAGCGGGCCGCGCAGTTCGCGCGCCGCGCGGACGCGTCGGTCGTGGCGGTCGCGGGCGGCCGGATCGTCGGGATGCTCCACGTGGAGGTCAGCCGCTTCGGCTTCGGCGACCTGGCCATGCTGGTCGACCGCGGCTGGCGCGGCCGCGGGGTGGGCTCGGCGCTGCTGCGGGCGGGGATCGAGTGGGCGCACGACCGGGGACTGCACAAGCTGTGCCTGGAGGTGTTCGCGCACAATACGGCCGCGATCGCGCTGTACCGCAAGTCCGGTTTCGCCGAGGAAGGACGCCGGGTCAGGCAGTACCGCCGGGCCAGCGGCGAGCTCTGGGACTCGATCGTGATGGGCCTGCCCCTCCGGCTCGCCCCCAGTGATCCAGCGGCAGCGGGCCGCGGCTGAGGATCGTCCGGATTGCGAACGTGCTCTGGGCCTCCACGACCGAGGGGATCGTCAGGATCTGCCCGAGCAGCAGCTGCTCGTAGCTCGCGAGGTCTGGCACGGCGGCCTCCACGAGAAAGTCGCTGGTCCCGGAGACCAGGTAGCATGCGACGATCGCGGGAATGGCCAGCAGGGCCTGCTCGACCCGGGACGAGGTCTCCTGCGAGTGCCCCTCGACCTTCAGGCCGATGAAGACGGTCAGGCCGAGCCCGGCCCGCACCCGGCTGACCTCCGCGCGGTACCCGGCGATGATGCCGCTGGCCTCGAGCGCCTTCACCCGGCGCAGGCAGGCCGAGGGCGAGAGCGAGATGGCCTCCGCGAGATCGACGTTGGCGATCCGGCCATCGCGCTGGAGCCTGGTCACGATGGCACGATCAACTCGGTCCGGCACATGCTCAGGCATGAAAACTAGCCTATGGCTTTAATCACGCAACGGCGTTGCGTGAGCTGGGTCGGCTGCCGTCATATTTGCCATCGCGTGCGGACCCAATTCGGCGATGGTGGACCCATGGCCCGCACATCCACGAACCGGCCGGCCGCGCCGCAGAACCTGACCACGTCGCGCGGCGCCGCCCTCTACATCGGGGCGATCCTCGGCCCCGGCCTCCTGCTCCTGCCGGGCCTCGCCGCCGCCGAGGCCGGGCCGGCGTCGATTCTGGCCTGGCTGGCCCTGCTGGGCCTGTCTGGCCTGTTCGCCGCCGTGTTCTCGGCCCTGGGCCGGCGCATCCCGTCCGCCGGCGGGGTGATGGGCTACGTCACCGCGGGCCTGGGACCGCGCGCTGGCCGGGCGACCGGCTGGATGTTCCTCGCCGGGGTCGTGGGCGGCGCCCCCATCGTCTGCCTCATCGGCGCCAGTTACGTCGCGGACCTGACCGGTGGCGGCCAGCTGGCCCGCGCGGCAGGCGCCGCCGCGCTGCTGCTGACCGTCATCGTCCTCGCCGCCGGCGGGCTGCGAGCCAGCGCCGCGGCCCAGCTCGTGCTCGTCAGCCTGCTGATCGGCGTGGTGGTCGTGGCGGTCGCCGGGTCAGCGGCGGCGGCAAGGGCCGCCAACTGGGCGCCGTTCGCGCCGCACGGCTGGCTCTCGGTCGGCAGCGCCGCGACGACGCTGATGTTCTCGTTCGTCGGCTGGGAGGCCGTCGCACCGCTCACCACGCGCTTCGCGGACCCGTCCCGGCAGCTGCCGCGCGCGGTGGCCATCGCCCTCGCGGTCACGACGGCGCTGTACCTGGGCCTGGCGGTGGCCACGATCGGCGTCCTGGGGCCAAGGGCCGCCACCGACGTGCCGCTGGCCGGCCTGCTGCGCCACGCC
>DASYXX010000593.1:0-5594 GCA_035934395.1 Streptosporangiaceae bacterium | reverse complement strand
CCGAACGAGGCGGGATCGTGGTAGACGCGGGTGAACGTGCCCATCGAGTCGAACACCGCGTCCAGCGTCGCCCCGATCGCGTCGGAGTCCCGGCCCTCGCGGCTCCCGGCCCAGCGCACCCAGGCGGCGAGCACGTGCGGCATCGCGTGCTGCTCCGCCGGGGAGAGCATGACCTTGCGCGGCAGCCAGTCCAGCAGGAACGTCTCGGCCTTCGCCGGGCTCATCCGCAGCGGGCGGCCGAAGTCCCGGTCGCAGCCGTACTCGACGATGTGGTCGGCGCAGCGGCTCGCCGCCTCGCGGTCGGAGAGGTCCTCGGCCTCGTCGGAGGCGAGGAACTCCGCCACGAGCATGGCCCTGCGGTCCTTGCGCCAGACCGGGCGCCGGGCGGCGCCGGTGCTCGGCTCCCCCGTGTTCCCCGGCTGCAGGGCGCTTCCCGGGTCCACCGGGCTGCCCGGCAGCCACGCGCCGGGCTGGTCGGCGGTCCCGCGCGCGCCCCGGCCGGACTGGGTCGGCGGCAGCGTGCGCACCCGTGCCCTGATGAACGCGTGGTAGGAGGGGAACGAGCTGCTGACCGGCGGGTCGGCCGCGGCCTCGGTGACCGCGAGCGCCGACTCGAGCAGCCGGCGCGCGTGCGGCGACTGAACCTGCGTGAAGGTGGACGCGGACTGGCGGCAGTAGTCGAGGAGCTTGTCCACCTGCGAGGTGACCCAGCCGTCGCGGGCCATGCCGCCCGCGTTGTAGTCGACGACCACGACCAGCGCGTGCTGCTCCTGGCCGGCATAGCTGAACACGCAGACCACCTCATCGCGGTCGCCGTAGGCGTCGGAGTTCATGTAGCACTCGGCCGCCACGACGGCGCCGACGTGCTCGGCCCAGCCCGGCCGCGCCACGCCGCTCTCCATCAGCGCCAGGGCGGCCTGCTCGGCGCTGGCCGCCTGGCGCGGCGTCCCCAGGCAGGCGATGCCGGACAGCAGCGCCAGCGCCGCCGGGCTGCCCTGCTGGGCCGCGTAGGCGACAAGGCCCTCGCCGACCAGCTCCTCGATGTCGGCCCGGCGCCGCAGTCCGCCCCGCCCGCCCTTCAGCCGCCCGCCCGGGCGCGTCGAGCGCTGTCCCCACCAGGTGCCGAGCAGCTCGCTGACCATCAGCTCGGCGTCGAGCGGGCTGCGGACGGCCAGCAGCTCCCGCGAGGCCCGCAGCATCTCGGCGAACAGCGCGTTGGGCGGCGCTGCCGCAGATGTTCCCGCGGTGTTCGGCCGCTTCCGCGGCGGACCGGAATGACCGTGATGTCCGGGCCGGCCGGGAGGATCGGTGCGACGGCTCGGCGGGTTCACGTGGCTAGCTTTTCAGATGCGCGCCGTCCGATGCCACGCCTGGGCGCGGCGCGCCGACAGTTCTTGCCGGTATCGCCGCCTCCGCGTTCGTTGCGGCTTCCACCCGTTTCGCCGCCTCCGCGTTTCTCGGAGCTTGCACCCGTTTCGCCGCCTCCGCCCATGTCCCCTGCCTCCGCCCATACCCGCCCATACCGGGGCCCCGTCTCTGCACACCGCCAGACTCCGCTCATACAGTCAGCCGGGTGGACGATGAGGCGCAGCTCCATCTATCGTGCCAGAAGAGCAGGAGGTCCGGTTGCCAAGATGCGACTGCAGCGCCGGCCGACATTACGATCGCGGAGCTTGCTCCCCGGCGGGGGGCGGGCGGGGAGTGAACAGCAATACTCTGGCATTGAGGACATAATTTCTCGCTGGGACACGCGCTCAGGACCAGCGTCAGCCCTCGGCAGGCGCCAGCGGCGCCGGCGGGTGTATGTTCTCGCTGCCGAGTTGTCGCCGCTCGCTCTCTTGTGCGCGTTGTTGCCGCTAGCCTTCTTGTGTCCGCAGTGAGCAGGAAGGAACGTTCATGGCACGTGCTCGCACGGGCAAGGGGTGGTCCCGTTGAGCACCGGCACCTCTGTGCCGAAGCCCCGCGTGTCCGGTATGGACGTATCGGATTCCGCGCTTCTGGCGACGCTTCTGAGCGAGGCTCCGATCGGCTTTGCTTTCGTGGGGGCTGACCTTCGGTTCCGCAGGGTGAACCAGACCCTCGCCGGCCTGTACGGGATAGACGCCGGTGACTATATCGGGCGGCTGCCGTCGCAGGTCTGGCCCGAGGATCTGAGCGCGCGGGCCGAGTCCGCTGCCCGCCAGGTGCTCGAGCGCGACGAGCCCGTGCTCGAGGCCGATGAGTCCGTGGTCACCGGCGATCAGGCCCGGCACTGGGCGTTCTCGTGGTTTCCCTCGCATGACGTAGACGGCGAGATCAGCGGGGTGGTGCTGATCGCGGTCGACATCACCGAGCGCAGGAACTCCGAGGAGGCGCTGCGCCGGAGCGAGGAGCGGTACCGCTCGCTGGTGCAGGCCGGGGCGCAGGTCGTGTGGGTGACGACGCCGACGGGCAAGATCGCCGAGGACTCTCCGGAGTGGCGCTGGATCACCGGGCAGACGGTCGATGAGTACCTGGGCAGTGGCTGGCTGGACGCGATTCACCCCGAGGACCGGGAGCGGGTCGAGCGCGAGTGGCTGGACTGCGTCGATACCGGGAAGATCTTCGACACGCGGTACCGGGTCCGGACGAAGTCGGGCTCGTACCGCCATTACGACGTGCGCGCTGTCCCCATCGAGCGGGACGGGAAGATCATCGAGTGGGTGGGCGCCAGCACCGACGTCACCGGCCAGCGCGAGGCCGAGGAGATGCGCGGCCGGCTGACCGAGCAGCTGTCGGCGGCGGCGCTGCGCACCGTGCGGCTGCAGCAGGCGACGTCCATGCTGGCCGAGGCCATCACCGTGGAGCAGGTGGTCGAGGTGATCACCGAGGTCGGGCGCTCGGCGATCGGCGCCGAGCGGTCCGCGGTGGGCATGCTCGACCCGGAGCGGCTGCGGCTGCGCACCATCAACCTGTCGGGGCTGCCGGACAGCCCCGGGGGGCCGCTGGCTGAGCTGCCGCTTGACGTGCCCAGCATGATGACCTCCGCGATCCTCGCCCGCCGCCCGCTGCTGATCGAGAACCGCGACGAGCTGCGCAAGCACTTCGAGGACGGCGTCGAGCTGTTCCTCGAGCACACCGACGAGCAGGCCTGGGTCGGCCTGCCGCTGCTGTCCTCAGGCGCGCCGCTGGGGGCGCTGCGGTTCTCGTTCACCAGGCCCAGGAAGATCACCGATGAGGAGCGGGTGTTCCTCGAGGCGCTGGCGGGGCAGTGCGCGCTCGCGCTGGAGCGGGCGTCGCTGTTCGAGCGCGAGCACACCACGGCGGTGACGCTGCAGAACAGCCTGCTGCCCGACCGCCTGCCCACCGTGCCCGGGGTCATCCTGGAGGCCCGGTACCTGCCGGCCAGGAACATGGAGATCGGCGGGGACTGGTACGACGCGTTCAAGCTGCCGGACGGCAAGCTCGCGGTGGCCGCCGGGGACGTCATGGGCAAGGGGCTCACCGCGGCGGCCGGCATGGGCCGGGTGCGCAACGCGCTGCGCGCGCTCGCGCTGACCGATCCCCGGCCCGCGGCCGTGCTGGCCGGGCTCGACCGCCTGTTCATCGCCACCGAGCTCGAGGAGCAGGTGACGACCGTCGCGTACCTGGTGCTGGACCCGCTGACCGGAGAGGGCATGGCCGGCAGCGCCGGGCACCTGCCGCCGCTGCTGCTGTCGGTCGGCGCCCCGCCGCAGCTTGACCAGGCCGTGGCGGGAACGCCGCTGGGCTGGGCCAGCCCGCGCCAGCAGTACGCGTTCCGGCTGCCGCCCGGCAACACGGCGGTGCTGTATTCCGATGGACTGGTGGAAAACCGCAGGCGCGGCCTGGACGCGGGCCTGGAGGAACTGGTCGCGGTGGCGGCCAGGGCCCCGGCGGACGGGCTGGAGAATCCGGCGATGCTGCTCGACTACCTGGTTGACCGGATGCTCGCGGGCTACGAGCAGGACGACGACGTCACCGTGCTCGTGGTGCACAGTCCGCGGCGCGATGTCCAGGTGCCCGCCACGCGGGTCGGCGGGACGCAGGCCGCGAGGGTGGGCGGGCCGAGAACCGGCGGGCGAGGCGGGGAAAAGGAGAGACCATGACGGTTGTGGGTAACATACCTGCGCGCGGGGCAGTCGTTTCGCGAAGGAACTCGCAGCCAGCGGTCGCTACGGTACGACCTACTCGCCGCCTGCGCCTAAGGTGGTGGTCGGGAGGCAAGCCGGTCCCGGCCGCGGTGTTCCGCGGCTGGCGCCCGGCTTCCGGCGCGGTCTTGGGAGTAGGGCCTGTCCGGTAAGGTCCATTTCTCGCCATACGGTTGCAGGAGAGGTGTCTGTGTCGCCTGCTAGTTCGGTCAGCGTGGGGTCGATCGCGGCGCGGCAGGCCGCCATCCAGCTAGGGAAGGGGTGACCGCGGTGGCAAGCGCTGCAGGCTCCGCAGCGCGGAGGCAGCCACGGCCGTCGGGCCAGGGTCCTTCGGGCCAGGGTCCTTCGGGGCGGGGCGCACGCGTTGCCGCACAGCCCGGGTCGGACGGCGCGGGAAGCCGAGCTGACACCGCGGTCGCGCTGGTGAGCGACGATCCGGCGACGGACGGCCCGCGCGCCTCTGCAGCGGCACCGGCCAAGCGCCAGGGCTCGGACCGGCGCGGGCGGTCGCGCGGGGGGTCGGGGCGGTCAGCGGGGGGCTCCGGACCATCGGGGCCTGGGCCACGGGGGTCCGGGGGTGTCCCCCGGGAAGGCACGGTCCCGGGAGGCACTGTGTCCCCCCGGGGCAGAACGGCCGTCCGCGAGCGGCCCGCGGAAGCCGATCAGGACGCCGAGGCAGACGAAGTCGGCCTGGCCGCCGGTGACGACGGCGACGAGGACCTGACGGCCGAGGCGGACTTCGCCGACCCGGCCGGCGACGACCTGGACATGGAAGACCTGGACGAGGAGCCGGATCTCGCGTCCGTCGCCGACCTGGACGTGGAGGCGGATCTGGCCGACCTCGAGGTCGGCGACGACGAGGCCGAGGACGTGATCATCGGGCTGGAGCTCGATGACCATGATGGTGACATCTCCGGTCCCGGCGCGGACGCGGCCGCCGATGACGCCGAGCCCGCGGCGGACGCGGGCGAGCCCGGCCAGCCGGGCGCGGCCGCCGTGGCCGGGAGCGTGATCCAGGCGGGCAAGCCGGCCGGCGAGGAGGGCGAGGACGAGGCGTTCGTCTACGGCGACGACGACGAGGACCTGCCCGCGGCGCAGGTGGCGGTCGCCGGGGCGACATCCGACCCGGTCAAGGACTACCTCAAGCAGATCGGCAAGGTACCGCTGCTCAACGCGGAGCAGGAAGTCGAGCTGGCGAAGCGCATCGAGGCCGGCCTGTTCGCGGACGAGAAGCTGGTCGAGGGCGGGACGCTGCCCCCGGAGGCCCGGCAGGACCTGGAGTGGATCGCCGACGACGGCCGGCGGGCCAAGGATCACCTGCTGGAGGCGAACCTGCGCCTGGTGGTCTCGCTGGCCAAGCGGTACACAGGGCGCGGCATGCTCTTTCTCGACCTGATCCAGGAGGGCAACCTCGGCCTGATCCGCGCGGTGGAGAAGTTCGACTACACCAAGGGCTACAAGTTCTCG